>NZ_JAFLQX010000025.1:0-177704 GCF_017579965.1 Salegentibacter sp. BDJ18 | reverse complement strand
TATGGTTTTAAGTGGCATCATCATGTTTTTTTTAACCTATACAAAACATTAATTATTTGTTTTTCAGTGTTTTAATTTTTTTATAGGCAAATAAAATAAGAGAAAACTTGGATTACAACATAGAAGTAATAAAATTAAGTTGAGATTAAGTTTTTTCATAACGTTGCTATTTAAATTATTTGATGCTTAAATTTGTAGGACGTATCTATGTTTTTACAGAATTTTCTTCCTATAAGTATTTTTATAAAAATTGCTTTCAATGGTTACTGTTATGGACAAGTAGCTGGAATGGGGACTCGCCGTTGTCGGCTTAGAGTTCCTTGGTAAAATTCTTTAATTAAACAATTGAGTTTGTATTAGGAGAGAAAAGAAAATGCTAAGGCTGATCTTCGCTCATTAAGATGACATCAATCAATTTTTGAAATTTCCTTGCAGCTTGTCTGGAATTCTGCTTATGATATTTGTTATCATCGTCAAAATAAAAGTCTGACATTTCAATCTTTTGGGATGATTCATTACTTATCACTTTTACTTCATAGAAATCGTAGTGGCTATTTTTCTTTTTTCCTTTAAATTTAGAATTATAGATGGCCTCTTTGTTGGTCTCCAATTCCTGCCACACAGCTCCAATATCAGTTTCTTTTTTCTCAGTTGTTTCACAACAATTTATTTCTAATACGTAAGATTTGTTTGCTTCTTTCCAAAAAAGAAAAGATTTAATATTCCCACTGCTGCATTTGCATTCGTTTAGAATAGGACAGCCTATACACCCGGTTTTATATATTAGAATCTTATCGGTTTCCTTATTCTTAAGTAAGTCTAAAGCATAAGAATGAGCCTGCATATTAACAGAGTCGAAGGTGCGATCCTGTGCATTAGAAATGCTATATAACACTATAAAGAAGCTAATTAAAAGATAATTTCTCATAAGTAATCATTTTTTCCAGTTAACTATATTTCATTCTGGTGTGATAATTAATTGTTAATATACTTATGTTTTTTAAATATAATGCAATTTATGGGCGTGAAGATGAGGGAAACCGCAATTAACTGGCTTGTGCCGGAAGTTTTTTAATTCTTTTTCTAAAAATCGTTATTGATCCTTAATCTGCTATAGTAAATTCTGACGGGAAGTATTATTCATCCAAAATCCCGACTTCCTTTAAATATTGTAAAACTTCCTCTTTAGGTAAAGCTTTTATGGTTCGGCCTTTAAAACCCGTAGTGGTTTCAGCCATAAATAGGGAATTTAAAATAGCTTCTTCGGTAGCTTCAATGACGGCCATAAACAGCGGCGACATCAAATCGTTGGGCACTACTTCTTGTGTTAGGGTTTTGGTCTCTATTTTATAAGGAATCCTCATTCCTTTGGCGGTAGAAAAAGCGATCACATAATCGCCGCTGCCGTTGGAAGCGATTCCACCGGTTTTTGCCAGTCCGAGGAATGCTCGTTTAGCCAGGCGTTCCAGGTTTCGGTTGTTCAGTGGTGCATCGGTAGCGACCACCATCATACAGGAACCATCTACATTATTCTGTAAATTATTGCTAAAACTGTAGTTTCCCAGCTTTTGTCCTACAGGTACGCCGGCAATTTGCAAAACCCCGCCAAAATTACTTTGCGCCAAAACGCCTAAGGTATAACCGCCCAGGCTTTCGGGAAGTTTTCGTGAAGCTGAGCCAATCCCACCTTTATAACCAAAAGCAACGGTGCCCGTCCCGGCGCCAACATTTCCTTCAGCCACTTTGCCGATTTTCGCATTTTGAATTGCTGAAATTACGTCAGCATTGGTCACATGTTGCCCGCGGATATTATTCAAATAGCCATCGTTAGTTTCGCCAACCACGACATTTACCGAGCGTACGTCTTCATTTTTGGGCTGGTTTAGCGTATATTTTATCACCGCATCCATCGCGGTAGGAACGTTTAAGGTGTTGGTAAGGATCACCGGAGTTTCCAGGTTTCCCAGTTCATTAATTTGTGTGCTGCCGGCCAGTTTTCCGAAGCCATTTCCCACAAAAACCGCTGCGGGTACTTTCTGCTGAAAAATATTCCCGCCGTGCGGAAGAATAGCCGTCACGCCGGTACGCACCGAATCTCCTTTAACCAGCGTAGTATGCCCGACTTTTACCCCTTCAACATCGGTAATAGCGTTTAATTCTCCTCTTTCCATTACCCCAATTTTCAGAGGAATTTCTTCCACACGTTGCTGCGCGTTTAAGGTATTCAGCATTAAAAATACTAAGGAAGTGAGCAGGACGTAATTTTTCATTGATAACTGGATTCTTAAATTTTCATAAAGTGGAAAGTTACGAAATACTTTGAATGGCAATTTTCGAAATTAATAGAAGGATTTTTTTCGACGGCTTACTTTTGTACATCCTTTTTCGCAGAATATGTGGACAACACCCCGAGATTCAGGATGGGCGATTTTTTCAATCGGGCATCCGCGGGGTTTTGGTCACGGTTTTTGGCATTTTGCCAAAAAATTCCTTGAAAAAGGCGTCTTTTTCTTTGCTTCGTTTCTTTTGGACGAGCAAAAGAAATGAAGGGCAGGTAAAAACGAACTAGGATTCAAGTAGAAATAACAAGAAAAGAAAATGTGAATGAAGAAGTTATTCCTTTCAATATTAACCTGCTGTAGTTCAAATTATAGATTGTATCTTTGCACCCGCTTTTGGGAGACTGTAAAAAGTTTTTAAAACGTCATCCTGAACTTGTTTCAGGATCTAAGTTGTTCACAATGCAATTATATTAGAATCCCGAAGCAAATTCGGGATAAAGTCTGAACCAGGTTCAGCTTGACGAAAAAAAGATTTTAGAAGCAGCTTTGAAAATAGAATATTATGAGGACAAAGTCGATAAAGAAGAACCGTATTAATGTAGTAACCCTTGGTTGCAGCAAGAATGTGTATGATAGTGAGGTGTTGATGGGGCAGCTTAAGGGCAACAATAAAGACGTGGTGCACGAGCAGGACGGTAATATTGTGGTGATTAATACCTGCGGATTTATAGACAACGCCAAAGAAGAATCGGTAAATACCATCCTGGAGTTTGTAGAACAGAAACAACAGGGTGAAGTAGATAAAGTTTTTGTAACCGGTTGTTTAAGCGAGCGTTACAAGCCAGATCTTCAAAAAGAAATCCCTGATGTAGACCAGTATTTTGGTACTACAGAACTTCCCGGATTATTAAAAGCCCTGGAAGCCGATTATAAACACGAATTGCTTGGGGAGCGTCTAACCACAACTCCCAAGAATTACGCTTATCTTAAAATTGCCGAAGGTTGTGACAGGCCCTGTTCTTTTTGTGCGATTCCTTTAATGCGCGGTGGCCATAAATCGACTCCAATTGAAGACCTGGTTACAGAAGCGAAGAATCTTGCGGCAAATGGCGTAAAAGAATTAATTCTTATCGCACAGGATCTAACCTATTACGGACTTGATCTTTATAAGAAAAGAAATTTAGCCGAATTGCTTGAAAACCTTGCTAAGGTTGAAGGCATTGAGTGGATTAGGTTGCATTATGCATTTCCAACCGGTTTCCCAATGGATGTGCTGGATGTGATGAAACGTGAGCCTAAGATCTGTAATTATATCGATATTCCGTTACAGCATATCAATACTGAATTGTTGAAATCTATGCGTCGCGGAACTACTAGCGAAAAAACTACAAAACTACTAAAAGATTTCAGGAAATATGTTCCTGAAATGGCCATTAGAACCACACTTATTGTAGGTTACCCGGGAGAAACCCAGGAGCAGTTTGAGGAAATGAGAGATTGGGTAGAGGAGATGCGTTTTGAGCGTTTAGGCTGCTTTACTTATTCTCACGAAGAAAACACACACGCCTATAATTTGGAAGACGATGTGCCACAAGAGGTAAAACAAGATCGTGCCAACCAGATTATGGAAATACAGAGCCAGATTTCCTGGGAATTAAATCAGCAAAAAATTGGTCAGATCTTTAAAGTTGTGATCGATAGAAAAGAAGGGAACTACTTTGTAGGTAGAACCGAGTTTGATTCACCTGATGTAGATAACGAAGTTTTAATCGATGCCACTACCGTTTACTTAAAAACCGGGGAATTTTACGAAGTAAAAGTGACCGATGCCGCTGATTTCGATCTATATGCCGAACCAATTCACGCAGCTCCAAAACCACAAAGAAAGGAATTGAAAGTAAAGAGCGTTTAAAATCTCCTGGCTTTAGTTTCAGTTTGGGTGAAAAGCTCACTCATTTTAAGAAAGGAATCTACCGCTTTGAATTTATTAAATTCCAAAAGGATAGGTTTCTGGTGTTAATTCATTTTGTGGTTGCAACTTTAAAGGGTGCAGTGCCGTGGTTTTATCAATATGGATAAATGCATCATAACGAGCCGATATTCTTGACGGAACATAATTGCCACGCTCCCTTTCCGGATGGTAAACTACCCCAATCGCACGGTGTTTTATCTTTTCAGAAAAAGCATCATTTAATTCCTGATTTTCATCAAAAATAATAAGTTTATTTTCCGGCCCGCTTTTATGTAATTTATACTCCAAACTGTTTGGGATTGCTTCGGGAACTTTCATTTTTTGCATGGGTGCACCCCAGTTTCTACCGGCCATAACAGATCCTGAATAAGAACCAAATCCAACCAGTACCACCCCTTCTTTGCTGTGCTGTTCCCTTACTAATTGGCCAACATTTACTAATCCGCTTGCTGCCATATCTGTAGCCCTTGCATCCCCAATATGAGTGTTATGTTCCCAGATAATCACTTTAGCCTCATCAGGGTGATGATCCATAAGTCGGTTTAATGTTTCCACCATATGCCGGTCGCGAACATTCCAGGAATCGTCACCAAACCCGGCCATAGCTTTATAATATTTTTCAGCGTTTGCCATAACCAAAGCATTTAGCTCGGCATTTAAACCTGCTTCTTCTGCGCCGTCATAACTATGCGCTTTTTCTCTCACTTGTTTTAGCAATTGTACCACCTCATTCTTACAATCTCCTTTTGAAGTAGAGAAAACAGAAGCATAGGAATCTTTTTCTTTAAAAGGTTCAAAACAATTAAGAGCATCTTTTGCTAATTCAGCCGTTTCCGGGTCTTCCTGCTGGAGATAATTAACTATAGAATTCATAGATTCCCAGAGGCTATAGACATCAAGACCATAAAAGCCAATTTTTTCCTCCTGTTTTCTCTTCAAATTAAAATCTTTTAACCAGGTTGCAAAAGCGGCAGTATCCCAATTGGCCCACATCCAGGTAGGCCAGCGATTAAATTCTTTTAAGACCTCCTGAATATTTTCTCCTGAATTCTTATAAGATTTAATCCATTTATTGATTTTATAACAATCTGGCCAGTCACCTTCAACCGCTATAAAAGAAAATCCTTTTTCATTTATAAGCCGTTTAGATATTTGTGCTCGCCAGGTATAATATTCGTGGGTTCCATGACTGGCTTCCCCCAGGAGTACATATTTTGCATCTCCTATTTTTTCCAGTAAAGGATCTAAATCGGCAGAACTTTCCAACCGGTGATAAAATTTTTCAATTTCAGGCTTTTGAATTTTATCTGAAGACATACTTAGCATATTAGGTTAATAGTCTTAAGATAAGCATTTATGCAGAAAACAGGATTTTTGGAGATTATAAAAAAAGTATAAATCCTTCAGATTATGAGGAGAAATTATTGAAAAGGATTTTAGGATTTGGAGTTGCTGTTCTTCTTCCTTTTTTTATAATCCAGTAATATATAAATAAGATAGGCAACCAAGCCTATTCCACCTATCCAGTAGAGCCCGTCTTTTAATTTGGAAGGATCTTCAGCAAAATAAGCGATGGCTATTGTTAAAGGCAGCATTCCGCAGAGGGTGGCATAAATAAACTTTTTTAAATCCATTCCCAGCATACCCGCGATAAAACTGATAGAATCGTTAGATAAAAAGGGGGAAATCCTGAATAGAATTACCGATCCAAATCCATAATTTCCAATCCAGAAATCCATTTTCTTCAAATTATCCTCCCCAAATATTTTAGTAAGAAATACCCCTTTTAATTTTTCACCAATAAAATATCCAATATAGGAAGCAAGTACCACACCGGTTAATGAAATAAGGCTTCCCCACCAAACACCATAAGCCATAACCGCCACGATTATAGGGATCCAGGAAGGAAAAATAATTAGGAACATTTGAAGAATAATAAACAAAATAATAGCTACCGGTCCCCAAACGCCAAAATCTTTAAAATATGCCCGGGTTATTTCTGTATTACCGTTAGTTAAAACCCTTATAGTGGTATCTACAAAGTCCTTGAAACCTGGGAGTGTAAAGTAAGCTGTTAGTAATAAAAGTAATATTACCCCGGAAAGAATAAAAGAAGAATATTTGGAAGCTGAATTCTTCAAACCTTATATAATTTTATAATAGAAATAAAAAGTTACAAAATTATATATGATTGATTTTAAACTTAATAACTTTTAAAGTAGAATTTCCCCTCCTTTTGGCTATCTGTTTTAATTATACTGATAGAAAATTCCCTGCGGAAAAGGAGTCCATAAACAGGCTTTAAGTCCGGAGGCTTTTAATGCAGAATTCGTCCAGGTGTTGCAGGTTTTAAAAAGGTGGAAAGAAGTTTTAGCTAAATAGAACGCATCATCCTGATAATAGTTTAGATCTGAAACAGGGTGAATTTCACTATTATTTTCAGCGTTTACAGTTTCTAAAATATATTCAGTTAGCTTTTTATATTGATCTTCTGAAACTGAAATTTTAACCAGGTTTTCTGAAACTGGTACTTTTTGATAAAACCGGGTATGTAGGGCGCTTTGAGATTTTAAGAAAAGTGCTTTAAAAGCAACATTGAGTTTTAGATCTTCCCACTGCGGGGTATTTCTATAAAAATTAAGATCACCCCAACCAAACCCTATAATTTCTGAATTTTGCGGATTTGATAGGGTGTGCTTAGGTTTAAAAATACTATCCCAATTAATGATTTCAGAATGGACCGGAAGCAAAATATCGGTGTGCATATCCTGTTTGTAGTGGTAGATTTCAATATTCGCGTTTTTAGTTTCAAAATTAGAATTTACGGGAATTAACGAACCAATTAATGCCATCACCAGATAAACTATAGCGGGAGATAACAGGATCAAAAGGAATTTGAAGAAGTAGCGTAAAGCTTGTTTCATTCTTTTAAGATATTGAATTTCGTTCAGTTTGTCATATTTCTAGTTTGATAAAAATAAAACGTAAATAGGTCATTTTTTATAAAATTAATCGTCATTACGAACGGAGTGAAGTAACCTGTCAAATTCTATTAATGGTCTACAGATGCTTCGTACCTCGCAATGACAAAGATTATATCATGGAAAATTCAGCTTTTGCTTTTGTTATAGATTTTGAAAGCCATCAATATTTTATTCAGTTTAAATTTTTAAAATAATTATTATCTTTCCTGTAATATTCTAAAACTTATGCCACAAATTTCTAAAAAAGTCACTTTTTTCCGAAGAAACTATTTCTTCATTATGGGAGGAATTTGGGGATTAATGGGAGTTTTAATGATTATTTTTCAAGTCATGGACGTTATGGCTTATGGTTATACGCTTATCGGCCTTATTTATGCTGTTGTAGGATATTTGAAAAGAGATCTGGCATTAGAATTTATAAGCTGGGATGATGAAAAAATAGAGATTAGTGAGTGGCAGCAAAGCACACGATCTTATAAATGGGAGAATATTGACGGAATTAATGTTTCAGCAACTAATCTAACTATTAAATCGGGTCCGGCTGATGGCACTATGGTAGAGCTTAAAGGTTATACCAACGCTGATATTGAAAAACTAAAAACCGAATTGATTCCCGCGCAAACTTTAGCGACTGCCTGATGCAAAAAATAGTAAAACATACCAGCTTCTTTAAGAAGAATCTATACTTTATTCTCGCTGTTTTCTGGCTTCTTTTGGGCCTGGCAAACTATATTTTTGTTGAGGGAAGTGTAGCGATTTTAATATCTTGCCTGTATTTAGTTTCCGGTTTATTGTATGCCTGGCTCGCGTTTAAACAAAAAGATAGAAATACAGAATATATTGCCTGGGACGATGAAAAATTGGTTGTAGCGAGGTTACATCAAAAACCTAAAACTTATAAATTTGGCCCGGAATTAAATATTGACGTAAGCAATTACCACTTGATTATTAAAGCTCCAAAAGCTAAAGGAGATATAGTTGAATTAAAGGGATTTTTAGAAGAGGACATAGATTTACTGCGGGAAAAATTCGGGAAGCAGGCTATGGCCTAATCTCTAATTTTTGAAATCAGTTTAAAATCAATACTATCAGCTTCATTTAATTTATACTGAAAAATAGCTTCCCCGGCTATATGCCCATCTTCGTAAGCGGCCCAAATAAAACGCTGATTCAAAATTTCGGTATCTATAAAACGCATCGTGCCGCCTAAAACAGATTCGTCAGGAATAAGTTGAGCATTTCGTTCTAAAGAGGTTACAATAAAAGTTTCAGGGTTTTGCATCGTATCAAAGTCTTCAGTAAAAACTATAGGATTCCGACTTTTCAATAATCTTAATTCCTTTTCCAGCAAATCATTTTCAATCTTTAAATCGTTAAGATCGGCTTCAAGATTATCTATTCGCAATTTTGTTTTTTCCTTTTCCGCTTCGTTAGTGCAACTAAGTAATAATATTATTGCTGGGAGTAAAAATATTTTTTTCATAAGTCTAAATTAAGAGAATTAATCTCTGGCAAATGAAAAGAAATTCATAAAAAATAAACGAATTTTCAGATTGTTATATTAAGATTTAAACTTCAGTTCATAAAATAAGTCCAGTCTTTATTTATAATTCCTGCATTACTAAATAAGTAGTATAAGCAAGGTAGGCCACTAATAGAATTAAAGCTTCCCAGCGATCCAGTCTTCTTCTCTTACCGGTAAACATAGCTAAAAGTAGAAATAATGTTCCACCGGCCAGGATATAAAGGTCCTGGTTGAAATTTAAATTGAAATTAATTGGATTTATAATTGATGCTGCAGATAGAATAAGGAAAATATTAAAGATGTTAGAACCAATAATATTACCCACAGCAATGTCGGCATTCTTTTTGGCCGCAGCTACCACCGAGGTGGCCAGTTCGGGCAGGGAAGTTCCCGCAGCCACGACAGTAAGACCAATAATTTTTTGACTAATTCCCATACTTTCGGCAATTTCTATTGCATTATTTACTACCAGTTGGCCCCCTAAAACCAGACCCGCGAGGCCGCCAATAATAAAAATGGTAGTTTTTAAAGGAGACAGGAGTTTGATGTTATCTTCTTCTACCACATCGTCATTTTTGAGTTGTTTGTACACATAAAATAGAAATGCCAGGAAACAGAATAGTAGAATAAATCCGTCTAAAGTACTTAGTATACTGGGTTGATCGGGAGAAATAACCTGATCGTTTACCATCATAAAAAGAATTACTACCGCTATAAGTGAAATAGGAATTTCCTTCCACGCAGTACTGGATTGTACTGCCAGCGGAGTAATAAGCCCTGTAATTCCCAGGATAATAAACAGGTTGAAATTATTACTACCTATCACATTTCCAAAAACGATATCTGAATACCCATCGGCAGCGGCAAAGGTGTTCACCACCAACTCTGGTGCAGAAGTTCCAAAAGCTACAATGGTTAAACCAATAGCAAGGTTAGAAATATTAAATTTTTTGGCCAGGGCAGAAGCACCTTCAACCA
Source organism: Salegentibacter sp. BDJ18 (assembly GCF_017579965.1). Classification (NCBI taxonomy): domain Bacteria; kingdom Pseudomonadati; phylum Bacteroidota; class Flavobacteriia; order Flavobacteriales; family Flavobacteriaceae; genus Salegentibacter; species Salegentibacter sp. BDJ18. The sequence goes on along the minus strand of NZ_JAFLQX010000025.1, from coordinate 167,963 downwards.
TATAATTGGCTCCAAAAATTAGGACTACCAGTCCTAAAACAAGTAAAATTGCAGGTAATATCATTATTCGTTAATTTCATTTAATAAAACCGGTTTTCCTAAGCCAAGCTCTTCCAGTTTTTCCATCTGTGTTTCGGCATCTCCAACGATTAAAAAGTACATTTTTTCGGGGTTTATATATTTTTCAGCCAATTCTCTTATATCTAAAACGGTAAGCTCATTTACCATTTTCTCCCGCTGCTTAATGTAATTATACTCACGGCCAAAAGTGCTAATTTCACTAAGCATATCCAGTTTTGAATTTAAAGTTTCAAACTTCCTGGCGTTGCTTTTAATCATAAAGCCACGGGTGACTTCCATATCTTCCCCGTCAAAATTATGCGGATAATTTTCTATAATTTCTTTAATAAGTTTTACCGCATCAAAAGTAATATTACTGCGAACGCCGCTGGAAATTAGAAATAAACCTTGATTTTTTCCTGCATTAAATCCAGAGCGAATTCCGTAGGTGTAGCCTTTGCCTTCCCGTAATTCCTGGGTGAGCTGCGAGGCAAATCCGCCGCCGCCTAAACGATAATTCATAACTTCGGCTGCATAAAAATCATCATCGGTAGCGGCCAGGGCAGGAGCACCAAAGCGTAAAACCGATTGCTTGGCGCCCGGAACATCGTAAAAATAAATTTGAGATTCCTGTGGGAGTTCAAGCTGAGCAACTTCTGGCATTTTAACCGATTTTGGTGGCCAGGCTACCGAAAGCGCCCGAATACCTTTTACCGCATCTTCTTTTTCTATTGCGCCCACTACGTGAAAAACACTGCGTTTAGGACTAAGATTTGCTGAATAATAATCTTTAAGATCTTCCAGGGTGATATTATTTACCGAAGATTCGGTACCTAAATTATTATGTCCTAAAATATGGTTTTCGCCATAAATTAGCTTCCTAAATTCGTTATTGGCAACACTATTTGGATCGGCTTTTTGTTGCTGAATTCTGCTAAGCGCTTGCTGTTTTACCAGTTTGAATTCGGTAGAATCCCAGCGAGGTTCCAATAATATTTCCTGAACCAAATCTATGGTTTTAGCATAATTTTTTGCGAGTGTGCTGCCACTTAAAACAATTTTTTCATCTTCCGCATTTACATTAATATCGGCTCCTAATAATTGAATGGCTTCTTCCAGTTCTTCGGGAGTCTTATTTTTAGTTCCTTTGGTCATTAAATTAGCCAAAAGATTAGAAACGCCTACTTTATTAGGGCTTTCCAGTAATAATCCGCCTTGCATCTCCAGGCTAAATTTTACCAGTGGAACTTCATTATTAGTGATTCCATAAACCTTAAGCCCGGAAGGAAGTATATTTTCCCAAATTTTTGGGACTGTCAATTCAGGTGCGCTGCTATATGGAGGTTCTACACTTCGGTCAAAACTGGAAGGAGTTTTTTGGTAAGAAGCGTCTGCAGATGCATTCACTTCTTCTTCAGCATTTTCAACTATTTTTTCTTCTATAACTTCAGCTTCTTCAGAATTTTCTAAAGCAAGTGCCACCTGCGCTTGCGGAACAAAACTTGTAGCGACAAAATGTTTTCCTTTTATATATTTTTCATAAACACGTTTTACATCTTCCGGCGTAACCGCAAGTATTTTTTCTACATCTTTATTAATATAATTCGGATCGTTTGCAAAAATCTGATATTGTGCCAGCTGAAATCCTTTGCCTAAAACACTGGCCAGGCTATTATAGAAGTCGGTTTCCTGTTGTGCTTTAATTCGTCTTAGATCCCGCTCGGGAATACCTTTGGCTTCAAAATTTTTAAAGGTTTCAAAAACCGCGCTTTCTACGGAATCTAAATCAACTTCATTATAAGCGGTAACCTGCAGCATTAGTTGTCCCGCTAATTCTGAAGTGTAATCATACATTCTAACCCGATCTGTAAGTTCTTTTTCTGATACCAGGTTTTGATACAACGGCGCGTTTTTTCCCTCGCTTAAATATTTTGCCAGCACTTCTAAAGCATAGGTGTCTTCGTGGTAGGAATATACGGCCGGCCACGCGATAGTTAGTTGGGGAAGCCGCGCAAAATTATCTTGGTAATAGAGTTTTTTAGTTTCGGAAAGTGCTACCAATTGCTTTTCTTCTCGTTCAATTTTGGGACCACGCGGTATTCCATCAAAATATTTGTGAATCCATTCTTTGGCTTGCTCCTTATCAAAATCGCCAGCAATACTTAAGGTTACATTATTGGGGACATACCAATTGTTATAAAACTCCTTTACATCCTGAAGCGTAGCATTTTGAAGATCTTCTAACGAGCCAATTACCTGCCAGTTATATGGATGATCCTCAGGATATAAATTCTTATCTATCACATACATAGTATGGCCATAAGGGCGGTTATCCACCCCCTGTCTTTTTTCGTTTTTTACTACCTGTTTTTCTTTTGCAAGCACGGGTTCTGTAACCGTGTTGATAAAATAACCAAGTTTATCGGCTTCAGCCCAGATCATTTTTTCCAAAGCGTCTTTTGGTACGGTTTGAAAATAATTGGTGCGATCCCGGCTGGTAGAACCATTGGCACCAGAGCCTCCAATTCTCGCGCTTAGTTTATCAAGGCCACCTTTTCCAAGATTTTCAGATTCTAAAAAAAGTAAATGCTCAAAAAGATGGGCAAAACCGGTTCGGCCTTCTTTTTCACGGGCAGAACCTACGTGTGCGGTTAATGCTACCGCTACAACGGGATCTGATTTATCTACGTGAAAAATAACGTTTAAGCCATTTTCTAAGGTGTATGTTTCAAAATCTACATTAAAATCAGTTGGTTCCTGGGATTGGATATTTTGAGAAATTGCAAAGCTGCAAAGCAGTAAAAGTATAATTCTGAATTTCATTAAGTTCAATTTTAGCAAACCAAAATTAGTGTTTATTTCGATTGTTTCAGAATAAATCATTGGAGTCCTAAATATAAAAAGCCACGAATACACGAATATTAGGTTTTGTTATTGCGAGACCTGTTTAGCGTTTGTTGTTTACTTTAAATTTTAAGCTTAAAAACCCTCAAATGAGCGTAGAATAAATTAGTGAATTTGTGGTAAGAGAAAGAGTTTCGTTAAGAAAAATACCTGCGAGGTTAAAAGAAACCTCGCAGGATAATTCAATAAAATTATTCGTGCATTCGTGGCAAAAGAATTCTAATCTTTTAAAGTCTGAATTTATTATTATTTACCAAAAAAACTGAATTTGCGAAGAACAATTTCCCGTTCTCCCAGAATGCCCGGAATAATGGATTATCTACCATATAAATAACACTTCCGCTTCCCATTCTTTCTTCACCAAATACAAGTGAATTTTTAAGATTTTTAATAGCAGAATTCCCTGCAAAGCCTGCTACGATTTCCGGTTTTTGAATAAAGGCAACGTTGTAACCTTCATCGAGTAATTTATAGCTATCGCTGCTTAATTTTAAACTCAAATAGGTGTCGCTGTAGCCAAAAGCCATTGGGTGGGTATTGTCCAATTTGGTTTTTACAATGCTTCCCGTGATCATATTTTTTGCGCTTTCCCGCTCTCTTTGTGCATACGGAATTAAATTCCCTGTAGCCGTAGAATCTTTGGTTTCCGACTTGTTTTCTTTAAGATTAAAACCATCTTTCCCAGCAAAAATGCCTACAGCATGACCAATGGCAATAAGTTTTCCGCCATTGCTTACCCAGTCTTTTACCTTCTTCAAGGTATCTTCATCTAAAACACTGGAATAATTACCTTCCGGCATTATTAGGACATCAAATTGAGGCAGGTCTATATTCTCAAAATAATCGGTATTTAAAGAGGTGAGAGGATAATTAAGATCCTGTTCGAAAAAGTACCAAATCTCGCCATAATTTAAAGAAGAAGTGCCTTCGCCTTTTAAAACAGCAACTTTTGGCGGATTGATAAGTTTCACTTCCGGAGAGCCAAAATCGGGTCCGCTACCGGCAAAACTGGTGTTTGCCGCGATAAGTTGTCGTTGATGTTTATTTGCGATTTCAACTACAGTTTTGTCAAAATCTTCTTTGGTCTTATTATCACTTTTTGTGATGATTAAACTTCCATGATCAAATTTCTTTCCTTCACTGGTAAAAGGAATTTCCGTAAAACGCACTTTAATATTTTCCTTTAGCAATTCGGCTAAAAATTGGGCATCCTGCATGGCGTTCCATTTTGTAACATAACCAGCTCCCGATGGATTTGCCGTATTTTTTCTTTCGGTATTTGTAGAATTTGTTTCTGAAGAAACTTCGCGTGTGCTCGCTACTGCTTCTAAACCGTAGGCGTAGGGCAAGCTCCAGGCAGTAATATCGTAAGTAAGGGAATCGGTTAGGGTAGTGGAAGGCTCAAAAAGCACGTTCACCATCTTACCTTTTGGCTGATTTGTATTGATCACCAGGGTGTTTTTATCAGCATTGAATCTGCCTGTTTTTCCTTCTGTATAATTAAATCCGTTTAGCCTTCCAGAAGCTGCTTTTTGATATTGTATTTCGTGCTTATCGAGCAATTCTTTTAGCGAAGCGATCTTATCAGGATTTCCTTTTACTGCGTAAGATTTGTATTCCAGCTCTGTATTATCAAAATATTTCTTGAATTCAGTATTTAAAGCATCGATATTTTTAGTAGCAACCTCAATAGTTGACAACCCGGTGGTGTGATGGTGCGCTACACGGTCTTTTAAAGTGAGTTCGTAACCTTCATCGGTATTAATTCCCAATCCGGCACGTCCGTGACCAGCTTGCTCGTAGGTCATTCCAATCGCTCCCATATAGGTTGGATAAGTATCACCATAACTTGGGTATAGCAAATCAAATCGTTCTTTGGTAAAAAATAACCAGCCTTCTTTATCAAAATATTGGGCGTGGTTTTTTCCTATTTCGGTTTGAAATTCCCTTTGGAAAGGGGTGATAATTTCGTGAAAAGGCTCTGCCGCGGGAGCAAAATAATAAGGCTCATTAATGCCCTGTTCGTGAAAATCTACGTGAATATGTGGCATCCACTGGTTATAGATTTTAAGTCTTTGCTGCGTTTCAACCTGCGTGGCCCAGGCCCAGTCGCGGTTAAGATCGAATAAATAATGGTTTGGTCTCCCGCCCGGCCAGGGTTCGTGGTGTTCGGCTGCTGCTTGCAATGGGCTGTAGGGCTCAGCTTTTACCTGGTTGTACCAGTTTACGTATCTATCTCGCCCATCAGGATTTACGTTGGGGTCTATAATTACCACGGTATTTTCCAGCCAATCCTGTTTTTCGATGATCAAGGCATATAAAGTTTTCATCGCAGCTTCGGTACTGGAAGCTTCATTGCCGTGCACATTATAACTTAACCAAACAATGGCTTTATCGGCTTCTCCATCAGTTTCAGAAATTCCGGTGTTTGCAAGATGCTTGTTTCTAATCTCTTCCAGGTTTTGCAAATTTTCTTCCGAAGAAATTACCGCATAAGTAAGTGGGCGCCTTTCGTTGGTTTTTCCGTAAGTATGGTATTGTACCAGCGGAGAATTTTTAGCTACCTGTTCAAAATAATTTACCACATCGGCGTGGCGGGAGAATTGTTCGCCAATCTCGTAGCCTAGAAATTCTTCCGGACTTTGTAATTGCGCATTGGTTTGTAAACCTAAAAAAAGAAAGACGACAGCGAGTAAAGTTGATTTCATTAATTGATTTTAAATGTTGAATGCCTTTGTAAACCACCTCGGGTTTCTAGATAAGCGATTAAATCTTGTTTTCGTCAAGCTGAACTTGTTTCAGCTTCTAGCATGTTTCATATTAATTAGATCTTAGATCCTGAAATAAATTCAGGATGACGGCTTTAAGCAAAATCAAAAATGCCTACCACAAATAATCGAGTAAAAACAGTATCTAACGCCAAATTAACTAAAAATTAGCGAATAAAATTCTTAACTTCGGTATCTTTACCATCCAAAAAATTGCTAATGCCAACCGAGTGTATTCCGTACAAAGAAACCAATTATTTTACCGAGCTTATTTTAGATTATCTCGTTGAAAAAGAGGAGTTAAAAACTTTCTATAATCGCTTTCCAAACCTGGAAAATTTTAAAGCGCAAATAGAAGAAAAGTCATCTTTTCCGATAAAAACGCGAGAAATTCTGGTAAAAGCTTTAAAAGAGCAATATTCCGGATTGGAAATTTCAGAAGCCACTCAAAGAAATATTGATGCGCTGGCAGAAGAAAAAACCTTTACCGTAGTAACCGGGCATCAACTTAATTTATTTACCGGTCCGCTTTATTTTTTATATAAAATTGTTTCTACAATTAATCTTACCCGAAAATTAAAAGAAAAATATCCTGAAAATAATCTCGTGCCGGTGTATTGGATGGCCACCGAAGATCACGATTTTGAGGAGATCAATTTCTTTAATTTAAACGGGAAAAAGTTTCAGTGGGCCAATGCGCCAAAAAATGCCGAAAATGATGCCGTAGGAAATTTATCTACCGATGGCCTCGAGGATGTTTTTAAACTTTTTTCAGCTGAAATTGGTGGGGGGAAAGATGCCGATTATTTAAAGGAACTATTTAAAAAAGCTTACCTGCAGCACGATAATCTTGCCGAGGCAACTTTATATCTCGCCAATGAACTTTTTAAGCAAGAAGGTTTGGTGATACTGGATGCGCAGCGAAAAGAACTCAAAAAGCTTTTTATCCCTTATGCCAAAAATGAACTTTTAGAACAAATTTCGCATAAAACTACCACGAAAACTGCCGAAAAACTGAATGATCTTGGATATAATGTTCAGGTGAATCCAAGGGAAATCAACCTGTTTTATTTGAATAATGGTTTACGGGAAAGAATTATTGAAAAAGATGGCGAATATTTTGTGCACGAAACCGAAATACAATGGCGCAAGAATGAAATTTTAAAGGAATTAAAGGAATTTCCGGAAAAATTTAGTCCAAATGTAATGCTTCGTCCTTTATACCAGGAAGTGATTTTACCCAACCTTTGTTATATAGGCGGTGGCGGTGAGATCGCGTACTGGCTGGAATTAAAAGAATATTTTGAGGCCGAAAATGTTGTTTTTCCGGTTTTATTGCTTCGGAATTCGGCTTTAATCCAATCAGCAAAACTGGATGAAAAGCGAAAGAAATTAAATATTTCAAACAAAGAATTATTTCTAAAACAGCACGAACTTATCAATAGAAAAGTGCGACAAATTTCAAATATAGATATTGATTTTTCTGAACAGAAAGAACATTTGGTGGCGCAATTTCAGGAGATGTATAATTTGGCAGAGAAAACCGATAAATCTTTTCTTGGCGCGGTAAAAGCCCAGGAAGTAAAACAATTAAAAGGCCTCGATAATCTCGAAAAACGTCTTTTAAAAGCACAAAAACGAAAACTGGAAGATGAGGTAAGTAGAATTACAGAGCTTCAGAATGAGCTCTTTCCGAATAAAGGTTTACAGGAACGCCAGACCAATTTTTCGGAAATTTATGCCGAATACGGTTCCGAATTGATTTCAGTATTATTAAAAGAATTAGACCCGCTACAAGCGGAATTTAAAATTTTGACTTTTGGAAAAGAATAAAATGCATACCATAGATATGGACCTGGTAGAAATGACGCTAGACGTTATGAAATATGCCATAGACCGTATCTCTAACATTACTCCCGAAATGGGAGCACCCAAAAAAGAAGAAGAATTATTTAGAATTGTTGGTGAGACCGTTACCCCGGAAGGGATTGGTGGCGAAAACGCTTTTCAGCTTTTTCGTGATGTTTTGGTGAAAGCCACGGTGCCAATAGATCATCCAAGGCATTTGGCCTTTGTACCCGCAGCACCAACCCGGGCAGCAATTATGTTCGATTTAGTGACCTCGGCTTCCAGTATTCACGGTGCGTACTGGATGGAAGGTGCCGGCGGAATTTTTTGTGAAAACCAGGCAATGAAATGGTTGGTTTCACTTACCGGATTGCCCGAAGGTGCTTTTGGCGTTTTTACCAGTGGTGGCACAGCGGCAAATCTTTCGGCTATGGTGGCCGCAAGAGAAGCCTGGCGTGACCGCGATAGCCAGAATGTAGGAAAAAAAGCTTTGATGCTCACGTCTCACGGGGCGCATAGTTCTATTCAGGCTATGGCAAAAGTGATTGATGCCGATGTGGTGATGATAGATTGTGAAGAAGAAAATCTTACCGGTCGCGAACTACAGAATGGGATTAATGAATTGGAGGAAAAAGACCGAAATCGTCTTTTTGCCGTGGTAGCTACAGGTGGAACTACAAATGCGGGTATTATAGATCAATTAGATACCATTGCTGATGTTTGTGAAAAAGAAAATGTATGGTTTCACGTAGACTGCGCATACGGTGGCGGTGCTTTGGCAGCTCCTTCGGTTAGGCATTTATTTAATGGAGTTGAGCGAGCCGATAGTATTACCATAGATCCGCATAAGTGGTTATTTTCTCCTTACGATTGTGGAGCGGTTATATATAAAGACCTGGAATTGGCGAAAAATGCGCATTCCCAGAAAGGTGCCTACCTGGAAATTTTTAAAGATGAAGGAGCCCAGGGTTTCAACCCGGCCGATTATCAAATTCAGTTAACAAGAAGAATTAGAGGAATGCCTCTTTGGTTTTCTTTAGCGATGCACGGTACCAATAAATACCGTCAGGCCATTGAAACCGGAATTGAACTTGCTAAAAAAGCAGCTAAAAAGATTGAAGAACGGGATAATTTGGAGTTAGTAAGACCGGCTAGTTTATCGGTGGTTTTATTCCGAAGAAAAGGATGGAGCCCTGAAGAATATAAAGACTGGACGTATAAGAATCATCGGGAAGGCCTGGCGTTAGTAACGCCAACTACCTGGAAAAAGGAAACCGTAGTTCGTTTTTGTTTTATCAATCCTGATACTACTGAAGAAGATATTGATATGATTTTGGATACTATGAATTAGAATTTATTAGGTTCTTTATAACGTCATCCTGAATTTATTTCAGGATATAGGTTTTGGATAAAAAATCTGTTAGAATTCCGAAGTAAAATCGGGATAAAGTCTGAAACAGGTTAGCATTGGCGTATTTTTAAAATGCTTGTATCTAGGCTTATTATCTACTATAATCTAAATCGAAATCTGCCTGATTTGGAAGGCTCTTCTTTCATTTTTTGCTCGCCCAACAAACGAAACAAAAAAAGGCGTCCTATGTGGAGGTGTTTTTTTGGCTTCAAGGCCAAAAAATCGCAAATCAGCAGCTAAATTTTTTCCAAGGCTTCAAAAATTATTTACGCTGCTGATTTGCTACACTTACACACGGAAATTACAACTCGCTAAGCTCGTCGAACCTCAATTTCCTACAAGCTAAATACTTTTTTATCACGCGTCTTAGCTTGACGGGGGTTACCATTTTTAATAACAACTTTTTTAATCAATCTCATAATTTAACCGCATCGTAATAGATGCGGTTTTTTTCTTATCGCCTGTATTATAAGCGCCACTCCAGCTATAATCTTCCCCACTATTTTGACCGGTGATTTGGAAAACGCCCATATTGGCATTTTTAAGTTCACCTAAACTACCCCCGCTATTTTCGGCAATTCGTTCTGCTCTTAAGCGGGCATCTTCAGTAGCTTTAGAGATCATTTCAATTTTAAGATCGGCGAGTTTGGTATAATAATATCTAGGTGGTGTAGAATTAAACTGAACACCTTTGTTAAGAAGTTCAGTGATTTCACGAGAAACTTCTTCTACAAGTTCCACATCTGCAGATTCAATTTTTACATTCTGGGTAAGCTGGTAGCCCTGGAAGATGCTGCCCACATAATTTCCATTCTGGTATTGATTTTCACGCTGCTCTGATGTTTGCACCGAATTAAAAACAATATTATCTTCTTTAATTCCTTTTTCTATTAGGTAGGTTCTTACCGTTTCTTTATCAGAATTCAAATCGTTGTACGCTGCTTCTAGATTGGGGCTCATTCGGCTAAAACTACCTTCCCAAACAATAAGGTCTGAGGTGAAATTTTCGCTTCCGGAACCGGTTACCGAAATAACTCCATCGGGATTTGCCCTGCTCACATAAGATTCTCCCAGGAACCAGGCAGCAATCACAATTGCAATAGCAAAAATTATAGCACTTATATATTTCATTTTTGATAAAATTTTATTCAGAATAAAGATAGAAAATAAACCCGCTGGTTATTTTATTTTTGGCTCAAATTCTTACTTTTGCCTATGCAAAAAAACGTACTCATTTTAGACTTCGGCTCGCAGTACACGCAACTGATTGCAAGGCGTGTGAGAGAACTCAATATTTACTGCGAAATTGTTCCATTCAACAAAATTCCAGACGATATTTCAAGCTTTAAAGCGGTAATCCTTTCGGGGAGTCCGTTTTCTGTACGGGGAGAAGATGCTCCGCATCCAGATCTCTCTAAGATTCGTGGGAAACTACCAATCCTGGCAGTATGTTATGGAGCGCAGTATTTTGCCCATTTCCATGGAGGAAAAGTAGAGGCTTCAGAGACGAGGGAATATGGAAGAGCAAATCTTTCGGTAATAAAAGATGGCGAAACCTTGTTTGACGGGATTATGGAAAATTCCCAGGTTTGGATGAGCCATAGTGATACCATAAAAGAATTGCCGGCCAACAGTGTGAGAATTGCCAGTACTACAGATGTTCTTAATGCAGCTTACCGAATTGAAGGCGAACAAACTTTTGGAATACAATTTCATCCTGAAGTTTATCATTCTACCGACGGAAAGCAATTGCTGGAAAACTTTTTAGTGAAAATTGCCGATGTAGCGCAAACCTGGACACCGGGTAAATTTGTTGATCTAACGGTTTCAGAATTAAAGGAAAAAATAGGAGACGATAAAGTAGTCTTAGGTTTAAGCGGTGGCGTAGATTCTAGTGTTGCTGCGGTTTTATTGCATAAAGCTATTGGGAAAAACCTTTATTGCATCTTTGTAAATAACGGTTTGCTTCGTAAAGGAGAATTTGAAAGCGTTTTAGACCAGTATAAAGATATGGGGCTAAATGTAAAGGGAGTTGATGCTTCGGCACGATTTCTGGATGCCCTTTCAGGAGTAAGTGATCCCGAAGAAAAACGAAAAGCTATTGGAAATGCGTTTATTGAAGTTTTTGATGACGAAGCGCACAAAATAAAAGACGTAACCTGGCTAGCACAGGGAACTATATATCCCGATGTTATTGAATCGGTTTCGGTAAACGGAGGTCCTTCCGCAACCATAAAGTCGCACCATAATGTTGGTGGATTGCCAGATTTTATGAAACTAAAGATCGTTGAGCCTTTAAAAATGCTTTTTAAAGATGAAGTGCGAAGAGTAGGCGCCGAAATGGGAATTGATGATGAACTGTTAGGCAGACATCCATTTCCGGGTCCGGGACTTGCTATTAGAATTCTGGGAGATATTACCGCTGAAAAAGTTCGTATTTTGCAGGAAGTAGATCATATCTTTATCCAGGGATTAAGAGACTGGATGTTGTATGATAAAGTATGGCAGGCTGGCGCTATTTTGCTACCAGTAAGCTCTGTTGGAGTTATGGGAGATGAGCGTACTTATGAGAAAGTAGTAGCCTTAAGAGCCGTAGAATCTACTGATGGAATGACGGCAGACTGGGTGAATTTACCTTACGAATTTTTGCAAAAAACCTCGAATACTATAATAAATCGGGTTAAAGGCGTTAATAGAGTAGTGTATGATATAAGCTCAAAACCACCGGCTACTATAGAATGGGAATAAAATTTGAGCTTAATTAAACTCTCTTTGAGAGATTAAACCAATAAATATGAAATACCTTTTAATAGTTTGTTTTTTATTTCAGCTGTCTACTCTTTCGGCGTCAGCCCAGGAATTTAAATACCATACGGTAGAAGCCGGGGAAACTGTTTACAGCATCGCTAAAGCCTACAATATTTCAGAAGAAGCGATCTATAAATACAATCCCGATGCTAAAGGCAATCTAGAGGTATCTTCAAAATTAGTGATTCCATTAAGTCAACAGGAAAAAGAAGTTTCGGCTGAGACTGAGGATATTCAGTTTATCAGCCATACAGTAAAGCGAAAAGAAACTTTATATAGACTTTCCAAGGATTATAACGTTGAAATTGATGAGATTAAAAGGTTTAATAAGCACCTTTATTCAGAAGAATTACAGCGTGGTGAAGAGATCTCAATTCCGCAGCGAAAAAAAGCTTCAGGGAATACCGAATTAGCTTCTTCCAGAGAGCTTGATATTCCTAAAGCTGTTAATCAAGAAATTTCAGAAACTCGTGAGCACGTAGTTTTACCAAAGGAAACCAAATACGGGATAGCTCGTAAATATGGGATTACGGTAAAAGAACTGGAAGAATTAAACCCAAAAGTAGATGTGTTAAAGCCCGGTGTTATGATACGCGTAGGTACCGATGTTTTAAACGAACCGGTAATTCTAACCGATGAGGTTTTTGAATTTTATGAAGTAAAACCTAAAGAAACTTTATTCGGACTTTCAAGAAAGTTTGATGTTCCGCAGGATTCGCTAATTTCTTTAAACCCGGCTTTAGAAGATGGTTTGAAAATAGGAATGGTTTTAAAAGTACCCAATACCGGTGCAGGAGAAGGAAATCTTGAAGAAGGCGAAACCGAAGAATTAGCCAGTGATACCGAAGGTACAGATGCAGGGAAAAGGTTAGATTTAACTAATAACCTAAGCAATTTTGACACGAAACAACTGGTAGTCTTTTTGCCCTATAATTTGAATCAAATAGACCAGGATTCTATTGCTAATTATAAAGACGCGATTTTAGAAGATCGGGTTTTACGTATTTCCCTGGATTTTTACAGTGGTGTACTTATGGCGGTGGAAGAGGCGAAAAGCCTTGGAATTTCTACCCAACTTAAAACTTTTGATACTCGTAGAAGTGTGCAGGAGGTTACTAATATTATTAATAGCAATAATTTTAGTAATGTAGATGCCGTAATTGGACCATTGTTACAAAATACCATAGAGGCTACGGCTTCTAAATTAACGCAGTATAATGTTCCGGTAATAAGTCCGTTGTCCAACCGCGAGATGCGATCTTACCCAAATCTTTTTCAGTCCCGTCCAACCGATGAAATTCTGAAAAATGCGATGTTCGATTACCTGCAGAAAAATTCGGGTGGCAAAAATATAGTTATTATTGCCGATGGAGCTAAAAACCAGGTTAAGAACGAACTGACTCAAGTTTTACCAAATTCAAGAGTAATTCTTCCTTCAGCGAATTATTTAAGTGCAGAAAAAATTCAGGCTCAACTTTCAGAAACCCAGGAAAACTGGGTAATTCTTGAGTCTTCTAATGTTGGTTTGTTGAGCAGTGCAACTTCAGCATTAAACCGTTTGGCAAGAAACCACCAAATTAAATTATTTACTACAGAGAAGAATAGTGGTTACGAAGATGATAATGTAGATAATGAGCATTTAGGGCGACTTAATTTCCATTATCCTTCGGTAGACAAGGAATTTGACACTGCATCTTCAGAAGAATTTATAGAAGCTTATAAAGAGGAATTTGATATGATTCCCAATCAATATGTAATTAGAGGTTACGATCTTACTATGGATGTGCTGTTGAGATTAGCTTCTGCTGAAGATCTTTACGATTCTTTTGAAAAGTATACCGGTTTTACCGAATACCACGAGAATAAATTTCATTATACTTCAAAACGCAATGGCGGTTTCTTTAATGACGCCGTTTATATTATGAGTTTAGATGAGGAACTTAATTTAAAAGTTGTTAATGACCAGCAAAGTAATTTATACCGGGAGTTTAAGGACTGAGGCCGAACACCTTAAAAGTGGTGCTAAAATTATTACCGATGCCCCAACCGATAATCACGGTAAAGGCGAGGCGTTTTCTCCTACAGACACTGTGGCCACCGCTTTAGCGAGTTGTATGCTTACCGTTATGGGAATTAAAGCAGAAGATCTAAAACTCAATTTAAAAGGCACTACTGCTGAAGTTACTAAAACCATGGAGGCAAATCCCAGGAGAATCTCTAAAGTGGAAATTGCAATAACTTTTCCCGAAAAATATTCGGAAAAATCGAAGAAAATCCTGGAACATACTGCAAAAACCTGCCCGGTTCTACAAAGTCTTCATCCAGATATGGAGAAGCTCATTAGCTTTAATTATTTATGAAAAGCTACTGTTTCCTTCTAATTTTAATCTTCTCTGTACAGGTTTTTGCGCAGGAAAATGATAAAATAAGCTGGAATGCAGAAGAATCTTTAAGCTGGAACGATTTTAAAGCAAGTCCTAAAAAGCATCTTCCATATAAAGCGAATACCAATTCGGGCCTATCCTTCTCCTGGAATGCTACCGAAAGTAGCAGCGGAATAGAACTTAATTATGAAGTTGGCAGCAACTTTTATCCAAACCGCTCCTGGGTGAAAGAAATTGAAGAGGTAGATTATTTGCTGGCACACGAGCAATTACATTTTGATATTACCGAGTTGCACGCCAGGAAACTTAGAAAAGCGCTGAAAAATTACGAGCCCGGCCCAAAGATGAAAAAAGAATTAAACGATATTTATTCTGAAATAGAACAGCAGCGCCGGCAAATGCAAAATCGGTTTGATAAAGAAACCAACCACAGTATTAATAAGGAAGTCGAGTTTAAATGGCGTTTGTTTATAAAGCAGGAATTAGAAAAATTAAGTGAATTTTCCAGCTAAAGTGTTGAAACTTCTTTCTTCGCAGTTTCAAATTCATCCATCATTTCTTTTACAATTTCAGCGGCGGGTTTTATCTCGTTGATTAATCCTGAGATTTGGCCAATTTCAAGTTCTCCTTCTTCCAGGTCGCCTTCAAACATTCCTTTTTTAGCGCGAGCCCGACCTAAAAGTTCAATAAGTTGTTCTTTTGAAGGATTTTCAGCATATAATTTTTGAACATCTTCAAAGAATTTATTTTTCAGGAGTCTTACTGGAGCGAGTTCTTTAAGGGTTAGTTTAGTATCACCTTCCTGGGCTTTCACCACCATTTCTTTAAAATTCTGGTGCGAAGAAGCTTCGGGAGTGGCCACAAATCGGCTACCTACCTGGACTGCGTCGGCGCCTAAAACCATTGCTGCCAGCATTCCGCGGCCGGTGGCAATTCCGCCTGCGGCAATCAATGGAATATTGATTTTTTCTTTCACCATTGGAATTAAAGTAAAAGTGGTAGTTTCATCTCTACCATTATGCCCGCCGGCTTCAAAACCTTCAGCCACTACAGCATCTACGCCGGCTTCCTGAGACTTAAGGGCGAATTTCACTCCGCTAACTACGTGTACCACTTTAATTCCCTGTTTCTGTAAATGTTTGGTCCAGGTTTTAGGATTTCCAGCAGAAGTAAAAACGATTTCCACTTTTTCCTGGATAATAATTTCCATGATCTTATCAATATCCGGATAGAGTAGGGGTACGTTTACCGCAAATGGCTTATTGGTAGCATTTTTACATTTTTCAATATGTTCTTTAAGGATTTCGGGATACATAGAGCCTGCACCAATAACCCCTAATCCGCCGGCATTACTAACGGCGCTGGCAAGTTTCCAGCCGCTGGCCCAAACCATACCGGCCTGGATAATTGGATATTTTATATTAAAAAGCTGTGTGATTTTATTGTTGGGCATTGCTTAAATTTTCCTCGAATTTAAGAAATAACCCCCGAACCTAATAATTCTTCGCCCTCATACCAGGCTACAAATTGACCCTCGGTAATTGAAGCTTGAGGTTCATCAAAAATCACATACATTCCAGCCTCGGTTTGATGCAATGTTGCATCTTGTAAGGGTTGGCGATAGCGGATTCTGGCTTTTACCTTTAAAGTTTCATCAGTATTTATTGCAAGGTCTTTTCTAACCCAATGCACTTCGTCCTTATTGATAAAAAGTCCTTTTCTATAAATTCCCGGGTGATTTTTTCCCTGTCCGGTATAAATTACATTATCCACCACGTCGGTATCTATTACAAACAGTGGTTCTGGAGTTCCACCTACGGCAAGGCCTTTTCGCTGTCCTTTGGTGAAATAATGAGCGCCCTGGTGTTTTCCAACAACTTTTCCATCTGCAGTAGAATACTCATATTTTTTTGCCAGAAAATCGAGTTCTTCTTTTTTGTTGCTGAATTCAGGAATTTCAGCAGAAAATAAGTCTTTTTCGGCTTCAATTTCTATGATCTTGCCTTCTTTAGGTTGTAATTTTTGCTGAAGAAAATCTGGTAATCTTACTTTTCCTATAAAACATAATCCTTGCGAATCCTTTTTATCGGCAGTAACCAGGTTTTGTTCTGAAGCAATTTTTCTTACTTCAGATTTCTGTAATTCGCCTATGGGAAATAAGGTTTTTGAAAGCTGCTCTTGCGTTAGCTGACAAAGAAAATAAGACTGGTCTTTATTATTGTCTTTTCCGGAAAGTAATTGATAAATGGTTTCCCCGTTTTCCTGAATTTCTCCTTTTCGGCAATAGTGACCGGTAGCGACATAATCGGCACCTAATGAAAGGGCAATTTTCATAAAAACATCGAATTTGATCTCGCGGTTACAAAGAACATCGGGATTTGGCGTACGGCCACGTTCGTATTCATTGAACATATAATCAACGATACGTTCTTTATACTGTTCGCTAAGATCTACGGTTTGAAAAGGAATTCCCAGTTTATCGGCTACCATCATAGCATCATTGCTGTCATCCAGCCAGGGGCATTCGTCAGAAATAGTTACCGAATCGTCGTGCCAGTTTTTCATAAAAAGGCCAATTACATCGTAACCCTGCTGTTGCAAAAGATACGCTGACACACTGGAATCTACTCCGCCCGATAAACCTACGACTACTTTCTTTTTCATAAACCTATAATTGAAATCCTTTCTGCATAAAGTCGGAAAAGGGAGTGCAAAATTACGAAATTTTAGGAGAAAGGTTTATTGGGAAAATGTAGTAAAATAATAATGGGCAGCACAAGCCACCCATTAAATAATAATAATATTTATCGATTATTTTTCGAAGGTTAGGCTAACACCAGGTAATGAGGGGACTGAAAATATAAAGCGACTGTCTCCTGAAAATTCAACATTTCCCGTTTGTCTACCAAAGAAAGGTAAATTGAAAGTATACTGGCCATTACTATTTCTTTCCCAATCTGCCGTACTAGTTTCTGACAGACATTCACCTTCAACCTCCTCATAAACTTCGGAATTTGCCGTATTGTTGGCTTGGAAAGTAATATTAGAATTAAGATTGCATTGACTTAATTCATCATCAGAAAATTCATTTTCTAATTCAACTACATACCAGGTGCCAAGAATAGGATCACCATCTCCATTAGCATCATCATCTTCACTGCAGGAGGTTAATAGGGCAATACTAAAAAGCATTAAAAAAAGTTTCTTCATAACGTAGGTTTTTATCTTTTGTAAATATACAATTTTAAGTAAGTAATAGAATTAAGCGTAAATAAGGATTAATTATTGTATAAAATTGCTAAAACGTATTTGTTGATTTGTTTAAACAAAATATATTTTGATTAAATATTTAACTATTGTCTCAAAATAATTAACAAACATTAAACAATTAATAATGGGTTTCTCGTTTACTTTTACGCTATAACAAAAAATTAGAACTATGAAAACTATTAAATTTACAAAACTTGCCCTACTGGCATTCCTGGCTTTTGGTCTCTTTTCCTGTAGTGACGATGACGACGGAGGAGATGTTATTATGCCAACAAACACAATTGCTGATTTTGTGGCCGAAAATGATGATTATTCTTCTTTACAAGCTGCTTTAGAAGTAACCGGATTGGATGCTACTTTAGATGGCTCTGCTAATTACACAGTTTTTGCCCCAAATAACGCTGCCTTTAATTCATTTTTATCGGCTAACGGATTCAGTAGTCTTGATGAAGTGCCCACAGATGTTTTAACAGAAATTCTTTTAAACCACGTTCAGGAAGGTGAAATCACCTCTGGTGCGCTTTCTACCGGCTATATTGAAAGTATGGCTACCGGTATGGCTTCAGATTCACCTTTGAGCCTTTATATTAATACCGACGACGGGGTAATGATTAACGGAGTTTCAACCGTAACAACTGCCGATGTTGAAGTAGACAATGGAGTGATTCACGCTGTTAATGCTGTTATTGGACTGCCTGATATTACCACTTTTGCCACTGCCGATCCTAATTTTGATATTCTTGTACAGGCGCTTACTGCAGATGAGTCGTTTACGTTTGTAGAAACTTTAATGATGACAGACGCCCCGGCACCATTTACTGTTTTTGCCCCTACTAATGCTGCTTTCGCTGATGTACTTGCCGAGTTAGAGTTAGCAGGTTTGGGTGATATTCCAGCCGATCTTTTATCAAGTATTTTAACCTACCACGTAGTTGCCAGTTCAAATGTTCGTGCAGGTGATCTTAGTGATGGTATGATGGTAGAAACTCTTGAAACAGGAAGTTTCACTATCAACCTGGGAGATAATGTAACTATTACTGATGAAAATGGAAGAACAGCAACAATTATCGCTACCAATATTCAGGCGAATAATGGTGTAATTCACGCTTTAAATACTGTACTTCTTCCTGAAAATGATGCGATTGAAATAGAAACAAATACTATCGCAGATTTCGTAGCCGGAAACGAGAATTATTCTTCTTTACTTGTTGCTTTAGAAAAGACAGGTTTAACTTCAACCTTTACCGGTACCGATGAGTATACTGTTTTTGCTCCTGATAACGCTGCTTTTACAGCCTTTTTGAATGATAACGGATTCAATAGTCTTGATGAAGTACCTGAAGCCTTATTAACCCAGGTACTATTAAACCACGTTCAACCGGGTACAATTATGTCTGGTGATCTAAGTACAGGTTATATTCCAGGTTTGGCCGTATGGGGAGCTTCAGAAGAACCTTTAAGTATGTATATTAATACTGAAGACGGAGTAACGATTAATGGAATTTCTTCTGTAACCACTGCAGATGTTGAAGCTGATAATGGTGTAATTCACGCGGTAGATGCTGTAATTGGCTTACCAGATGTAACAACTTTTGCCACTGCCGATCCTAATTTTGATGTTCTTGTACAGGCCCTAACAAGAGAAGAGTCTTTTACATTTGTTGAAACACTTATGATGAGTGAAGATCCTGCTCCTTTTACTGTTTTCGCTCCTACAAATGATGCTTTTGTTGCATTATTAGATGAACTTGGAGTTGATTCTCTTGCAGATATTGATGCTGCAACTTTGGAAGCTGTTTTAAACTACCACGTAGTTGCCGGAGCAAACGTAAGATCTGGAGATCTATCTGATGATATGATGGTAGAAACTTTACAGGGAGGTGAATTTACCGTAAACCTGGGAGATAATGTAGTTATTACTGATGAAAGGGAAAGAACTGCCACAGTTATCGCAGCCGATGTTCAGGCTACCAATGGTGTAATTCACGCGCTAGATACTGTTCTGCTTCCTGCTGAATAATTTTTGATTGATTTAATAAAAGGTAAAAGCCCCGGGAAATTAATTTCTGGGGCTTTTTTAGTTGGTACTTAAAAGTTTTAAATGTCATCCTGAATTTATTTCAGAGCCTGCTCCGAAATTTTCGGAGATCTAAATTGTCAATAAAAACAAGTTAGAAGCTGAAACAAGCTCAGCTTGACGAAAGAAAATTTATTCTTCAGCTTTATCTACAACCAGTCTTTCATCGCGGTTAGCGATTTCCCAGGCAGTAAGAAAAACTAATTGTGCTCTTTTCTTTAAAGCTTCATATTCAATTTTTTCAGCGGTATCTGTTGGTTTGTGATAATCTGGGTGAACCCCGTTAAAGTAAAAAATTACCGGAATATTATTTTTCGCGAAGTTGTAATGGTCACTTCGGTAATAAAAACGGTTAGGATCATTTTCATCATTATAAGTATAATCCAGTTCCATATTCATATATTCTGAATTCACATTTTCACTAAGTTCGTGAAGATCTGTACTTAATTTATCACTTCCTATAAGGTAAATATAATTATCGTTCCCTTCGTGATCCTTGTCTATACGGCCAATCATATCCATATTAAGATTGGCAACGGTATTAGCTAAAGGAAATACAGGATTTTCTACATAATATTTTGAGCCTAAAAGGCCTTTTTCTTCACCGGTTAAATGGATAAAAAGGATAGATCTTTTAGGAGTATATCCATCTTTTTGAGCTTCTTTAAACGCCTCAGCAACTTCCAGGATAGCCATTGGGCCAGAACCACCGTCGTCTGCTCCATTAAAAATATTCCCTTCATCATCTACACCTACGTGATCGTAATGTGAGGTGATCACTAAGATTTCTTCAGGTTTTTCACTTCCCTTAATATATCCCAATACATTTTCTGAAGCTTTAAGCTTTCCATTAAAGAATTCAGTTGGAATTTCCTGGTAGTAGTTTGAATATCCTTCTGGCGCTTCAATCCCCATTTTTTGATATTCATTTACAATAAATTCGGCTGCTTTTTTCTGTCCCGGTTCTCCGGTATTTCTACCTTCGTACTCGTCACTTGCAAAAGTGGTAAGATTATTTTGTAATTCAGATGTTGTAATGGTTTCAGCATACTCCATCGGGTTTGCATTTTCAACATTTTTTTGTGTGCCACAGGCTACCACTCCGGCAGTTACGGCCACTAAAAGCATTTTTTTCATAGTTTATGTAATTTTTTTATTAGATACTTCGTTAAATAATCCCGAAGTTTTTATTAAAGTCGCAGCAAGATAGCAGTTTCAGATTAATTTTCAGAGAGGTCTTCAAAAAATTCTTTTCCCAACGACAATGGAGATCTATATAAATTAAGATTTACTTGGGAATATATTTCCCATAATTCTTAATTAGCTTTTCCAGTGATTGTTGCTAGTTTAGTACTTTTTCTATTGTTTCTTTTGTAAGTGGAGCCATAACTTTATAACCTGCTAGATTTGGGTGAACCCCATCTTCTGAATATTGTTTGGGTAAACCTTCTTTTTTATCTTTTAGCGGCGTAAAAAGATCTAGATAAGTATGGTTATTTTCCCCGGCAAATTTTGCTAACCAGGTATTGATTTCGGCTATTTTTTGAACTGGTTCCAATCCGGGGCGCCAGGGATAATCGTAAACGGGTAGGATAGAAGCAAGAATAACTTTAATATTATTGGCCTGGGCAAGTTGTGCCATTGCCTTAATGTTATTGGTAATCATTTCTACGGAAGAAAATCCAGTGTTTCCCGCTATGTCGTTGGTGCCAGCAAGAATTACTACCGCTTTGGGGTTAAGTGCTACCACATCTGGCATAAACCGAATAAGCATTTGTGGGGTTGTTTGTCCACTTATTCCGCGGCCGCCGAAATTATTTTTCTCGAAGAATTGCGGCTGTGCATTTACCCAGTCTTCGGTTATGGAATTACCCATAAAGACCACATCGGGATAATTTTTAGTTTCAATTATTTTTTCATTTTCAGTTTTATACTTTTTAAGATTGGCCCAATCCTGTTCCATAAGTTCAGGGTATTCTGTTTTTTGCGAAAATGAGAAATTGCTTAAAAGGATTACAACAGAAATTAAAATTACTTTTTTCATAAGTTTAAAAGTATAAAATTGAATTTATTCTGTCTCAAAAATTTAATCAAAAAAAGTATTAAAACCCCACCGATACCTTTGTACGCAATAAAGTGTTTATCTCGGGTTGATTGCCAAAAATGGTACTTGCCCCAACATCTATATTTACATTATTAAAATTTCCTCTTAGCCCGGCACCAACTTCTGTTTGAGGATACAGAAGATCCATATGTGGAGTGCTGATTCGTTCTTCATGATTAAAGGACGGAGTTAAATATCGGCCAAAAAGATAAAAGCTAAACCGCTGGTTAAATTTGTTTTCAAAATTGGCACTAAAGCTGCCGTGAAATCCGGGAGCTTTGTTATTAAAAATAGTGTTTTGCTGCGCTTAAAGTGATTAGAAGTTTATCGGTTTCATAATTAAATGTTTGATTGTTTAATTTATAATAGCCTAAGCCATCAAAAGTATTTTGTGCTTTGTATCGTGAGGTGTATAAATTACTGGATGTTAATTCTTGGTTATTTAATTTGTTTGAGCGTTCCTGGGCGTCTTTATCTAAAAAGGACAAAAGAAATATTAAGGAAAGGAGATGAATAGGTGATGACAATTTTCTCATAAAAATATTGAATTATAATGCATCAGACTTTTAAAAATATACTGGTTTTTATTTTTTAAAAGAGGTTAAAGCTTAATAAACAGTAATGTAGAAATTATTAGGGACTTTAGGGCTAAAGAAATATTAAATATGCTAAAGGCTGATAATTAGGTGGTTTGTGAAAAGCCTGAAAAAACTTATAGAAAAGCTTGTGTGTTTTTGTAAAAGCTTGTTATATTTGCATCCGCTAAGCAGAAAAGCTTAGCATTTTATTGGAGGAATGGCAGAGTGGTCGATTGCGGCAGTCTTGAAAACTGTTGACTGTAACAGGTCCGGGGGTTCGAATCCCTCTTCCTCCGCAACTTATCTTACAAAATATCACAAAAAGCCCCAAACCCTATGGTTTTGGGGCTTTTTTATTTTTCAATATTTCAAAAAATACCAAAGAATATCAAGCTAGGAGGTGTCAAATTCGGTGTCACTTGAATAACTGAAATTAGTGACACCTTTATGATGAATATTCCTACAAAAATATTTTAACATTTTGATTTTTAGTGTTTTATGATTGATATAATTTCGTACTTTAGAAATGTATTAATCTAAAAAATCTAAAGTCATGGATACAAATTTCTTCCATATTTTTTATCTAAGAGGTGGCGCAAAAAATTCTTTATCACCAATCTACCTTCGCGTCACACTAAGAGGTAAGCGAGCAGCCACTAGTCTTCGTAGAAAAATTTCCACTGAAGATTGGAATTCTTCAGCAGGAAGGGCCAAGGGGAATACTGAGAAAGCGAAAATTCTGAATAGATATTTATCCAAAGTTGAAAACGACCTCTATATATCTCATCAAAAACTTTTAGAAAAGGGAACGAAGTTTACTGCTCAGGACTTGGTGGACACATTTTTAGGAAAAGACAAAAAAAGAGAAGACCAGGAAAAGATGCTTCTAGATATTTTCCAGGAGCATAATGATCGTATGAATAGACTTGTAGGTAAAGATTTTGCCGCAGGAACGGCTGAAAGATATAGAACGGCTAAAAAGCATGTAGAAAATTATATAAAGAAGGAGTACAAAACTTCTGATATTCCCGTAAAAGATGTAAATCTCAAATTTATTACCGGGTTTGAATATTATTTAAAAACTGAAAGAAACTGTGCGCATAATTCAGCCATTAAATACGTGACAAATTTTAAAAAAATCATTCGTATAGCATTATCCAACGAATGGATAACAAAAGACCCTTTTCAGAATTGGAAAGGTAAATTAAAAATAGTAGACCGGGAGTTTCTAACAGAAGGGGAACTTCAGGCTTTGATATCAAAAGAAATTAAAAACGAGCGGCTGGGTTTGATTAAAGATATTTTTACGTTTAGTTGTTTCACAGGGCTTAGTTATGCTGAGGTAAAAAAACTCTCAGAAAAAGATGTGGTTATTGGTATTGATGGTAAGAGATGGATAAAAACTAAGAGAACAAAGACCAAGACCAGATGCAGTGTTCCAATTCTTCCGGTAGCAGAGGCTATATTGGAAAAATATTCTTCGCACCCCAAGGTAAGTGAGAAGCGTTTACTTCCAATTTTCAGCAATCAAAAAACGAATGCTTATATTAAGGAAATAGCAGATCTCTGTGGCATCAATAAAAACCTGACATTTCATTTGGCCAGGCATACCTTTGCTACAACTGTAACACTATCTAACGGAGTCCCTATTGAGAGTGTTAGTAAAATGCTGGGGCATAAAAACCTGCAGACTACACAACATTATGCGAAGATTTTGGATAAAAAGGTCAGTGATGATATGGCTGTTCTGAAAGATCATTTAATATCCAAAAATTTCTGGGGCAAGGGCTAATTAAGGTTTTATATCGGCTTATTACTTGAACTAATCTGGCGATCAAAGTATAGAGGTGTTCCTTTTAACTAGTCCAAAAAATGGACTAGTAGAAAACAGGTAGGGTACTAGCTAAAAACGAGCTTTGAAGTAGCTTTGGTTCTCCTATGTTCTAAAAAATAAACAAAGGCGCTATCGCGCTTTAAACATATCAAACTTTGGCCAGTAAGTTTTATAATTTTAATCCTTTCCATAAACCTTTCCTTTATGTTTTCAGCTTTTGCCGCCTTTTAAAAAGAAAAAGAGGGCAAATAGTATCAATTAGCTGAAAACGGTAGTTTCCTTCTACAAAGACAATATTGTTCGGCTTATCATTGTAGTCTAAGCAGAGCTCCATAGCTTTTTTGTTAGGAATAAATGCCTCATAATTCTTTTTAACCTCCAGCAATTTTTGCTTTTGGGCACAATTTTTAAGCCTGCATGCAGTTGCCGGTGAGATATGAAAGATATTACCAATGCCTAATACAGAAAGGGGAGCGGGTGCTTCTTTATAATTGAAGTGAGGAGATAGAAAATGATAGGTACTGCCTTTTATCTGTACGCTTTTCTTTCTCCTTACTTTTCTCCAGAAGTCTTTATGTAGATATCCATAAATAATGGCCCCTGTAATAGCTTTAATGTTTCGATAGGAATCAAAATCCACCGGATAGGAAAGCCTGACTTTCCAGTTATTATCGCTTCTTGTTCTTTCAAAGGATTTAATGATATAATACCCGGTTTTTGTGTTGTATTTCAGCCATCCTTTTTCTATCAGGAATTGGATATACTTTATGGTAGTTTTTCGGGAGCTGATTTCTTCAGTGAGTTCCAGAAATAGGAGTTCCTCATTATCAAGTTTTGTCTTTCCGCATTTATAGAGCAGTTTTAAGGCCAAAAAGAATTGTAGCTTTTTTGCATAGCCTTGTTGCTGTGCGTCTATAAATAGCTGAATGGGAACTGAGATTTCCGAAGTCATTTTGCTAAGAATTAGAACAGACCCTACTTTTTCTATGCCGATTGATAAAATCTTTAATATCCTTCAGGCTGTAATAGATCTTTCCTTTCACCTGAGCAAATTCAATAAGTCCTTCTTCCCGCCAGTTTTGCGCCGTTTTAGCGCTTATTTTAAATAGCTGAATAAAATCGGCATTATCCAGTAGAATAATTCCGGGATCTTTAATTTGCCGTAGTTTGAATTCCCTGGTAAGCTCTTCTATCTTAGCTTCCAGGGAATGCATACTTACTAAAAATGGATGCTTGTTTGTTTTCATAATTTCATCAGTTTGTCATTACATTTTTTGAATCGATAAGTGTCTTCTCTGAAATCGTTCCTTACCAGGATTAATCATATCCTCAATATTTGTCCCAGGACAAATATTTTGTACAATCCTGCTTTAAACCAATACCGGTTTAAAAGACAATAAATTCCTAAAAAGATTTTTAGATAAGTACTCTTGTCAGCGAAGTCAAATCAAATATTATGGACAAAAGAGTACTATAATGGCTAAAATTTCAGCTATTTAAAATTAAATAATATTTTGATTTTAAAACACTTAAGTGTGATTTTTTTGGGAGCATTAAATTTGATGCCATTTGTGATATTTTGATAATGTAAAACTTAAAAATCAGCCTTCAAGATCACAAATTCAACCAAAAGACACTAAATAAAATGATGGCTTTAAAACCATTTACTTTTTTCATCTGGAGCATTTTCCTTTTGGACGTCAAAAAGAGCGAAAAAGTAGAAAAGAATGATAATTTCCGTTCTTTAAATTCATTTACTTCTTTCAGCGCCTTCGCATTACCTTTTGATGCCGCTATATCTTCAGGCTTTGAAATTATAGAGGAGCTATAAATAGCCCAGCGGTTTATGCGCTCCGGTTAATTTCAAAGCTTGTTCCTTGAGCAGCAAAAGGGAAGACGGTAAAAAAAGGTTTTAAAAGAAAAAGGACTAAAATCTGGATCGGGGAATTATTTATAAAAATCAGGATGGGTATCGTCTTGTTCATAATCCCTTATACGATTTGCGTAATTATTTTTAGGATCTGCAGCTTCCATAATTGACATCAAAATTGCCAAAGTGGGGTTTACTTTATTCTTCTCCATATCCTTCGTTATGGCGATCACTGCATTGATTCTTTTCTTAATGATATTTTCAATCCTCCTGCCGGTAGGTCCAAAATTTTCTTTGGGAGAAATCTCGTTGTAAAAGAAAAAATCCAGCATTCCGGCCAATGCTTCAGAATGTGTTTTGTAATGAGTCCTGGAAAATTGTTGAAAGCGTTCGGCTATTTTCTTTTCGATGGTAATGTTCTTAACCTCCTTCATAATTTCATTTTTTTGAGGTTTACTGGTTTTTTGAACCATTTTATTGGGGATTCAAGCCCAAAACCAGTAAATCCAGAATTTTATAATATCTCTATCGTTTTTAATCACTTGGTAAACAGATAATTAAATCAGAAAAGGTAAGCGTAACGCGGCTCTGCCCGTTACCCTCTTGCTTTACCTTTTCGTCCCACAGGGACAAAAATTTCAACTATTAAATAGAATTTAATAGCTCTTTAATTACTGAGAAATCGAATCTCATTTTTTATGATTGGAAAAGAAAATCTTTGAAATTAATTATAGGTATAAGGGGAAATAATTGAGAATTCTGTAAAATGAAAAGGAGGAAGGAAGCTGAAAGCGGAATTGATTTTTATGTAATCTAATAAAAGGACTTAAGTGGAAAACCAGATCCTGGAATGAAGCGTTTCCGTCATTTCTGCGGAAGAAGCGAAATGGAAGGTGAAGGTTTTTCGCTTGTGTCAGGTGCCAGTGAATGAAGCTCTTTAGCCTGGAGGTACGTAGGACTAAAGTGCTGAATGGAGTGAAAACCGCTCATTTAACTCCAAAAATTATTTAATTCTCTATTTTATTCTTAATATATTGTTAATAACTATAGAATGAACTTCTTAAACTACGAACGGATAATTTATAGCTTTGGATTCCCTACTATTTTAATTTTAAAGAGAACTCGCATAGAATGAAATCAAACCTTAGATAGATAAGATTTCCAAAGTATTTAGAGTTTTTTAGATATAAATTATTTCCTATTTGGAATGGGAACAATATTATACCGGGGAATTAAAATTAGAAGATTACAATATTACTCAAATGCATTAATGTAATTGACGGCGGCGAAGCCATGTGTTTTTTTACAATAATGTATCAATTTGGAAGGAATTACTGCTGATAAACTTATTCATCTAACTAATGAAAATCTGAGTTTTATCTTTTTTCCATATAGTTTTGCCAGGTTACAAGAACATATTTCTTTTTTCCGTTTTCATACCTGGTAAGAAAACCAAATTCATATACAAAGAGGTAAACTTCCTTTTTGCTGTTTTTCCAGAAATGTGTAAAGAAATTAGGATCGAAGCCGTGTTGTTTTAAAATGTCAGCTCTAACCGTAGCTTTCCCTGCTTTGTTGAAGCTTTTTAGAATTCGTCTATTGGTTTTTAACTGGCGATCTACCTTTGCATAAAAACCTGCAGCTCCTTCTTTGGTTTTTTGATAATGCCAGGCACTTTTGCAATAGGGATCGCAGAACTTTTTATCTGGACGGCCCTCCAATTTTTTATTACAGGCCAGGCAATATTTTTCAGTCTCCATAATTAAAAAGCCGTTTTAGTCGTATAATATACGGATAATAAACGTTTTAGGGTTTAAGTCTGTTTACATTTATATACCAATAAATGAGCAGGCAATATGGATAGGAAGTATATTACTCTAAAGAATTTAATCATTGATAAGGAAAAATGTATAGGATTAAAATTCTTCAGCGATAAAGTAGTGCAGGCGATGGTGGACAACTTACCAGATATACAATGGAGTGAGAAGTTTCGCATGAATTATATTTTAAACTCACCCGAGAACCTTGAACTTATATTTAGGACCTTCCGTGGGGTTGCCTGGATCAATTGTAATCATTTTTATGCTAAGGCCAGTTTTGGACGCGAGGAAGAACCTGTGAACATTCAACAACTGCAAAATAGGGAAGAGGTAAGCGGAAAGCGATATTGCCCTGGAAGTTACCTGAAAAAGTTAGAATTAAAGCGGTATGCCAATAGTACGATCAAAACCTATGTTTCTTGTTTCGAAACATTCATAAATCATTATAGTAATAGGGAGATAAAGGATTTGAATGAAGAAGATGTAAGATTATATCTTCAGAAATTGATACGAGAGGATTTCTCTCATTCTTATATTAACCAGGCCATTAATGCTATTAAATTCTATTATGAAGTAGTACTGGAAATGCCCAATAGGTTTTATGCCATAGAACGTCCAAGACCTATAGAACAACTGCCTAAAGTGCTTGCTAAAGAAGAAATAGTTGCTATTATTGAGAATACGAATAATATTAAGCACCGATGTATTGTAAGCCTGCTTTATTCGGCCGGTTTAAGAAGAATTGAACTCTTAAATTTAAAATTGGAAGATATTGATAGTAAGAGGATGGTGATTAAGGTAAGATCGGGGAAGGGAAATAAAGATAGGTTTACAATCCTAAGCGAAAAATTACTTGGTGATCTACGAAAATACTATAAAGAATGGCGACCGACTAATTTTTTGTTTGAAGGCCCGGGCAGGAAAGCCTATAGTCCCGAAAGTGTTTCTTGTATAGTGAGAAATGCTGCTGAAAAAGCGAAGATCAAGAAGCGAGTGACACCTCATATGTTACGACATTCCTTTGCAACCCATCTTTTAGAGAATGGAACCGATTTACGATATATCCAGGTACTGCTAGGACATAGAAGCACCAAAACCACAGAAATTTATACGCACGTGGCTACAAATATTTTTTTAAAGATCAAAAATCCACTAGATTAGTCAGGTAAAGACATAATAGATATAAATGTAATACTGCATTTATACATACGTTGGCAACAAGCTAAAAAAACAATACTAACTGAATGACAACAATCGAAATAAGAAAAATAATTGCTGATTCTGAATATTCTGATTGGTTGAATTCTGTAAACTTACAAATTGTATATCCACATTTGGACTTTGACCAAACTTTAACTGGATTTAGTAGTGTTTTTAAATTTTTAGAACAACAAATTGATGGATGGTCAAAATTCGGAGAAAACATACCAAATGAACTAAAAGCATCAAAAAAACAGTTTTCAAATTTTAAAACAAGACTAGAAAACTATATAAATGCTTACGTTATTAACCAAAATTATAACGAAAGCCAATTAAACAGCTACTGGAATTCGGAAAAAAACCAAATTCAAAACAATAAAAATCTATTCGTTTACGATTCACCACAATCTGAATTTCTAATTAAAATTCATAGAGAAGTTCCTAAATATTATTCTGGAGCTTATAATTTTATAATGGGTAATTATAATATTTCCAATAAAGATTCAATGATTGGACATATTTTAGCTTATGAATTTGAATTAAAAGATTATACGGAATTAACCAAACGTAGAAACAAGGAAAAATCTTCAATTGGTCGTTTAAGAAATGACTTTAGAAATCAGCTATCTGAAAGCGAAACTCATTTATCAGAACATCTAAAATCTGCCAATGTTGAGTTTGATAATTACACACGAAAAATTGACGACCTAAAAACTGAAAAAGAAACGAATTTTGATGATTGGTTTGTTAAATCTAAAAAAGAGTTTACTGAATTCGATACCTCTTCAAAGGAAAAAATTACAGATTTAGAGCATACTTATGAGGAATTATTGAGATTGAAAAAGCCAGCTGAATATTGGAATCAAAGAGCAACAAAACTTAATAAAGAGGGATGGAAAGCTATTTATTGGTTAGTTGGTTTAGTTGCATTTGCGTGCGTTACATTGTATCTATTATTATGGCTAACACCAGACGGAATGTTATTGAGCTTTATAAAAGGGCAAGCAAGTGCAATTAAATGGTCTATTATCTATGTAACATTTATTTCATTTTTAGCATTTGGAATACGTGCATTAAATAAAGTTGCTTTTAGTTCATTTCACCTTGCGAGAGATGCAGAAGAAAGAGAACAATTGACATATGTGTATTTATCACTAATTAAAGATTCAGCAGTTGATGAAAAAGAAAAGTCTTTAATTATGCAATCACTGTTTAGTAGAGCAGATACTGGATTATTAAAAGGCGATTCTGGACCAGCAATGCCGAACGATATTAGTACAAAAATATTTGGTGGAAATTAAAAGCCAGTTGCCAACAATGTATAAAATTAATTGCTTGGTTTTAGCCTACTTACGAAAATCCTCGCAGATTTTCTATTCGGTTTTTATTTGCTAAATTAGTAACTTAAACCACGCAACTAATCTTATACGAGACCGTTACATACAATTTTAAAACAACTAAAATGATAAAAAACAACATTCTAAAACTTTTAATACTAGCCATATTTCCAGTTTTAATTTCTGGAATAATCCGACACGATGTGGATAAAGAAAAATATATCGAGCTTGCTAAACGCGCAGAATTTCAAAGTGTTGGTGAAATTTGGATTAATACCTATTTTTCCGGTTCTGCCGTGTTAATTTCCGATAAATATGTCTTAACAGCAGCGCATAATGTTATTGAGAGCGATACGCGAATAGATACAATAAATAATAATGGGCAAATATTTTACGCTAATGTTCCAATTAATCATCGAGTGGTAAAATCTGATAGTTTATTTGTAAGATTAGATAATAAACGTCTTTCTGTAGATGAAGTGATAGTGCACCCTAAGTACCTTTCTGATATTGACAGGGGAGAATACGACTTAGTTCTTTTAAAATTAAAGAAACCTGTAAAAAACATTGAACCTGCCAACCTAAGTTTTTCAACAGATGAGATAAATTCTAATGTCACAGGTGTAGGATACGGAGCATCAGGTGTGGCAGACAAAGAAGATGTTTCAATGAAAATGGAGAAATTAGCAGGACAGAACGTAGTTGATTCGATTGGCGGATTATCTGAAAATGGATTAAAAATTTATTTGTTTTCCGACTTCGACTCTCCTGATGATCCTCGAGCAAACAAGCTTGGCAGCCCCACGCCTAGAGAACTTGAATATTTAAGTGCCGCAGGAGATAGTGGAGGTGGTTTATTTAGAGAAAACCAAAACAATAGAATGGAACTGATAGCTATTAATAAAGGCACTCAATTTGACCACAGACAATTTCAAAAAACAATTCATTATGGTCAAACAATGAGATGGACTCGATTAGCTCCGTTTCAAGAATGGATATCGAAAACTGTATGTAACAACATATAAAAACAATGCTTAACCTGACTGAATCGAAAGTCCGTGCTCGCTTGCTCAGCGGATTGTCCTGCGGACAATCACGCGCGCCAGCTCTGTTTTTATACGAGACGTTATACCAAATTATTAAAAAGAAAATCAACTATGCGACATCTTAAATTCTTAACTCTGCTTTTATTCATTTTCACAACTCAAAATTTCTATTCTCAAGAAAATCGTTTGGTCGATAAAAAAATAGATTTATTTTTAAGTAATTTAACTGGAGAAGAATTTTCAGGGACAATATTGGTAGCAAAAGGAGATAGTATTCTCCAGAAACGAGCTTATGGATTAGCTAGTAAAGAACTAGATGTAAAAAATAAAATTGATACAAAGTTTAATATAGCTTCAATAACAAAAACATTTACTGCAGTTGCCATTCTTCAACTATATGAAGAGGGGAAGATTGATTTAGAAACACCGATTGGAAAATATTTGAAAGACTACCCAAATGAGAAGGTTAGAAATTCTGTAACCATATCTCAATTATTAACTCATACCGCTGGATTGCCCAACTTTTATGTAACTAACTTTTTAGACAAATGTAAATTTGGATTTGAAGAAGTAAAGGACTTTGTACCATTATTTGTGAATGATACCCTACTTTCAGAGCCAGGAACGGAATACCATTATGATGCAGCTGGATATGTATTACTTGGATTAATTATAGAAGAAGTTACTGGCACAAATTATTATGATTACCTTAAAGAAAATATATTTCAAAAAGCTAAAATGTCAAATACTTCAGCTTTTGGTGTTGAAGCAATAATAGAAAATAAAGCTAATGGCTATACTTTTGCCGGTGATACAACCCAACCCTTAAGGAATAATATTTTCTATTTATCAAAAGCTTCACCTGGAGGTTTTCATTATTCCACTGTCGAAGATTTATTCAATTTCAACAAAGCACTTTTCAACGACGAATTAATAAGTAAAAAAACTTTGGATTTAATGATCGAACCAAGAGTTAAAGGTTATAACACACATTTAGGCTATGGAATAGATATAGATCAACGGTATGAGGAAGTTATTCTAGGTCATAGCGGAGGATGGTATGGAATCAGTGGTGAGATAATCTATTTACCAGAATCAGATTATACCATAACAATTTTATCGAACGTAGATTCAAGTACGGATTCAGGGAAAGCAATGGTATCTGACTTCTTTAAAGAATTACTAGCAGGTAAAATGGAGGAGAAATAACTTGGTATAACAACTTATAAAAACAATGCTATCATAGTGCTTAATCCTTAGTCTGTGCTCGTTTGCTTAGCGGATTGTCCTGCGGACAATCACGCCCGCCAGCTCGCACAGTTTTTATACGGGACGTTGTGTGCAATACCCGAAAAACCGTTAATGATTGAAAAATCCAACTACTGATTTAAAAAATGTCTAAACTTTCTGAATATAGAGAAAAACTTAATCTTACACAAGATGAACTGGCTGAAAAGGCAGGCATATCAGTCCGTACCATTCAAAGAATTGAATCTGGAGCAAAACCAAAAGGACATACTTTGAGAACATTGTCAGAAGTATTAAAGATTTCCGAAAATGATTTAAGAGAAAATAAATTAGAAACTAAACTCATCGATTTTAAATTGGTCAAAATCATTAATCTTTCATCAATTGTAGGTATTGTTCTTCCACCGATTAACATACTACTTCCTTTCTTCATTATGAAACGTAATAAAGAAATCAACGAAGTCACAAAACAAATCATTTCTATTCAAATTTTATGGACAATAATTGCATTTACTTGCTTCATATTAAGCCCATTTGTGAGAAAATGGTTCGATATAAGCAATCAATTGACCCTCATAATAATCATACTTTCTGTACTTGTCAACTTGTTTATTATAGTTAGAAATACTATTTCAATTGATAAAAACCAAAAACTCTTTATTTGTCTGAATTTTAGTTTTTTATAAAAATTGTCAGCTTATTGTCGTTTGATTGTCAGGTGCTTTAGCAACCCTTTATCAAAGAATTTTAAGATACTTGCAAAGTAAAAACATCAATCAAATCAATAATGAAAATGTACAAATCAATTTTAGCAATTATCTTATGCTTTACTCTACAATTGGGTTTTTCTCAAGTAAGTAAAGACTCATCAATTTTTCTAAACCTTAAAAAAGCAGACAGCCTTATCTTTAATGAAGGGTTTAACAAATGTAATTACGATGCTTTGAAAGAAGTCCTTCATAAGGATTTAGAATTTTTTCACGACCAAAATGGTACTCAAAATTTAGAACAATTTTACAACTCATTTTCTAAAAGCATTTGTTCAAACGTAAATTTCAAACCCATTAGAAAATTAATCAATGAAACACTTCAAGTTTATCCTCTTAAAAACGAAGGGGAAATTTATGGAGCCATACAAACGGGAGAGCATATATTTTATATTAAAGAACCTAACAAAGAAATTTATGCAACCGAACAAGGAAAGTTTATCCACACTTGGGTGTTAGAAAACGGAAAATGGAAAGTAAAAAGAATATTGAGCTACGAACATAGTCCACCAGCAAAAGAATATGGAGCTAAATTCAATGCTGATTATACTTACGAACTATTTGACAACGACAAACAAATTGAAAAACTATTAGCAAAACATAAAATTCCATCGATTTCAATTGGTTATATAAAAAACGGAGAATTACAACAAGTTCGAAATTTTGGTTTTCAAGAAAAAGGTAAACCTATTTCTTCTCAAAGTATATACAAAGTAGCTTCATTAACAAAACCCATTGTAGCAATGGTGGTGCTAAAATTAATTGAGGATGGAAGCTGGAAGTTGGATGAACCTGTTTCGAAATACTTTATAGATGATGATATAGCAAAAAGCCAATATCTTAATAAACTTACCACAAGACATATTTTGTCGCATCAGTCTGGTTTTCCTAATTGGAGGTATTTAACAGAAGATAAAAAATTGTCTTTTCAGTATGAACCTGGAACAAAATGGCAATATTCTGGAGAAGGTTTTGAATATCTTCGAAAAGCAATTGAGAAAAAAATGGGTCGTCCATTTGATAAAATTGCGCAAGAAAAATTATTTAATCCACTTGGAATGAATAAAACATTTTTTAATTGGACAGCAAATTTCGATGAAAATTTATACGCAGTAGAACACGATGAAAATGAAAACTCTATAAACTATGAAAAGTACACAAATACAAATGCTGCCGCAAATTTGATGACTACAGCAGAAGATTATTCTAAATTTTTGGTTCATATATTGAATGGGGCTGGCTTATCAGAAAATCTATATAATGAATTTTTAACACCTCAATCTCACGAAAAAGAGGGTATTGATTGGAGTTTGGGAATGCAAATGCTATTGGATTTACCAAATAACGAAACTGCATTTATGCATACTGGTGGAGATTATGGAACAAAAACCATTGCTTTAATCTTAAAAAATTCCAAACAAGGTTTAGTCTTATTTTCAAATTCAGAAAATGGAATGGTTCTTTGGCAAAAAATTATTTCGGAATATTTTGGAGAAACTGGACAAGAAATTGTGAGAAGAAATTTAGAATAAAGCAGCGAAAAAGTACTGCACACAACAACGTATATAACTCATAGCTAGTTATTTAAAAATTCAAAGTTAGTACATATTTGCAAAATCGCCAAATTTTTTAATTTGGCTTTTTGCATTTATAAGGAAAAATAAAAATTCAAAAATTCGGCTTGTGTTTAACCGAAAAATCTGTACCTTTTTATACGCTACAAGCCATATACAAGACCGTTGCCCACAATCGCTCAAAATAAGAGAACGTGAAAATCTATAAGGCAAATAATCCTGGCAAAGAATGACGGGTAAGCGAACTGATATGCAGGACGGATTAATTGCAGACGAGCACTCAGCTGGTGGAAAACGCAGACAATGCGGAGCGGACTGATAAAGAAAACGGATTTAGAATGATAAATTTCGGACTTCCACTCAAACGGAGGAATACGCAAGTAATACGCGTCGGACTGATAATTACAAAGTATTGAAGCGGACTATCACTCGGCTGGGATTAAAAACGGACAAAGGAACGTGCTCACTCAAACGTATCGCGACAGTGGGCAACACTATATAAAAACAATGCTATCTTAGTGATGAGTTCAGCGTTTGGGCTTGTTTGCACTGCCGATTGTCCTGCGGACAATCGGGCTCGCTGGCTCGCACTGTTTTTATACGCAACGTTGTGCACCATTGCATTAAAAATTGAGGAAAGAAGTAAATGAATCTGACTCGACACTATAAAGAGCTTTACGAAAGTTCAATCAAAAAAATCGGAAAAGGCGATTATCAAACGGATTCCCTAATTGATTCTCCATTTGATAAAAGATTTGGAATAACCTTACTTATCAGACCGCCTCAAGAAATTAAAAATGAAATTGAGCCATTCTTAGAAGAATTAAAACAAATAGATTCTTCTCAATATTATTATCCAAATTCAGACATTCATATCACAGTAATGTCAATCATTTCGTGTTATGAAGGTTTTCAAATAGATCAAATTTCGGTTTCTGACTACTCCAATTTGATAAAGCAGAGTTTAAAAGGAATTGACAAATTCGAAATAAAATTCCAGGGAATTACAGTTTCTGATTCAGGAATAATGATTCAAGGTTTTCCAGAAAATGAGATGTTGAACAATATGAGAAACAATTTAAGGACAAATTTTAAAAATTCAAATCTGGAGCAATCTATTGACAAAAGATATACGATCCAAACTGCACACGCTACAATAGTTAGATTTAGAAAAGAACTTCAAAATAACAAAGCGTTTTTAGCAGGTATCGAGAAATATAAAAACTATGATTTTGGAAGTTTTGAGATAAAGGAATTGGAATTGGTTTTCAACGATTGGTATCAAAGAGAACAAAACTCGATATTGTTAGGTAAATTTGAACTATAGCAACGTTGCACAACAAAATATAAAAACAATGCTAACTTAGTGTCGAATCGAAACTTTGTGGGTATTTGGTAAGTCTGGTTTTTCCTGCGGAAAAATCATTGCTCGCCCGCTCGCACAGTTTTTATACGAGACGTTAGCCATAATTTAACCGCCAACCCAAATGAAAAGGGAGGATTTGAAATATGAATACATCAAGAAAAGGATTATTCAAGAACAGCAGTTTTTTCAATGGCTTCAAGTTTTATTCAGACTTAATATTGAGATAAATCAAGGATACAATCATAATTCAGCGGACCTATTCGTAGTCAAATTGTATCAGCTCTTGACTGAAGGAAAAACTTATTGTGAAGATGTTATTTCCAGATTGCCCTCGTCCGAAATCGAAAAAATTCATTTTTTTGAACATATTTTAAAGTTCATCGGACAATTTGAAACTGACATTTCAATAGCTGAGCTTGACTTTTTGGAGTACAAAAGACACAATATCTGCCACATTTTTCAGAATGGTTATGAACAAGTACAAGCCGATTTAAGAATCAAAAAGCATCTTAAAAACCGAGAATTATCGGAGATAGATAAAAATTTAAATAGCATAATCGGTTCTGAAGAAAACGAGTTTGAAGTGCAGAAAAAACTCTTTAAAAAGTACTATTCCTTGATTGAAAAATTAAGAACTGACTTGATAAGTATTCAAAAACAAGGAAACGGTGAAAAAAACTATGGCTAATAACTAAGCGTTCGTGTGGCCGGTACGGCCAAACATGAACGCCCTGTTGACTAAACCGGTTCTTTCCCGGTCAGCCATATATGGGGATTAGTTTGTTTTTAGGAGAGAAAATTTGGTAGTAGGTCATCTAAATCTCTATGCAAGATGTCGGCTTTGGATTATAGATCCTGGGTATAATTGCTTTTTACACTGTTTCTTTTACTGCTACTTACAGTATTTACTGTCATTTTGATCGTTTTAAAGCATAATTTTCCTGTTACGCCCGGAAGAATCGTTTCTTATACTCATTTATTTGATTGTTTTCTTAGTTTTTCTATCCAGTATCCTGGTGGGCCTCGGGCCGTAAAAGTAGTAAGGGTTACCAGTTTTCCTTTTTTACACACTGGGCAAAGCTGGTGTTGTAATGGTTTACGCTCATTGAGTTGTATCCGTCCCAGCCTTTTTCGTAGCTTGGTAATCGTAATTTTTTTATGGTAGGTACTCAAGATTCCATAATGTCGGATGCGAACAAAGCCTTTGGGAAGTACGTGAAGCGCGAACCGCCTTATGAACGCTGCATCGGATAAACGTAACAAGGATTTCTTTCCCCCGAGGCGGTAATCCTTTACAGTAAATGTAACGCTTTCATTATCCAAGTTTTTTATCCGGTGGTTACTGATGGCGATTTTGTGGGTATATCGGCCAAGATATTCCACCACCTGGGCGGGACCTAAAAATGGACGCTTGCAGTAAACTACCCATTTGTGTTTGAACAGGCTTTCATAGAAGTCCGTGGATTGCGATTCCAGTTCCTTGCGAAGGGAAGCCACAAAACGAGCTCTAAAAACGGTGCTCATAGCCTTGACCGGGAACAGGTATTTGCCTTTGCTTTTTGCAGATTTCCATTGACCACTTTGGGTAATACCACCCCCGGGAACAATACAATGCAGGTGGGGATGCAAAGACAGGTTTTGTCCCCAGGTGTGCAGGATAGCGATCATCCCCGGTTTGGCACCTAGAAATTTATGGTTATATGAAAACCCCTTGATTACCTGCCAGGCTATTTTAAATAGTAGGGCATACATTTTTTTAGGTTCGTACAGGCATAGGCGGTTGAGGGCTGATGGCAAGGTAAAGACCACGTGGAAGTAAGGCACGTTTAGAAGTTCTTCTTCCCGTGCCCGGATCCATTCCTCCTTTTTATGTCCCTGGCACTTGGGACAATGACGGTTCCGGCAACTATTGTAACTAAGGTGAAGCTTATGGCAGGAAGGATTGTTACAGCGGTCGATATGGCCACCCAGGGCAGCAGTGCGGCATTTGCGCAAGGCGTGCAGGGTTCTTACTTGCCAGCTGTTGTAACAATATTTGGATAAAGATTCCGTGTTCCTTTCCAGCACCTGGGCCACCTCGTGGGCAGCAGGTTTCACTCCTTATAGAGCCGATCCAACGGACTGAAGGGCTTCTGCCTACCGAGTTGTGCCACGTGAAGGTAGGTGAGTGTGGTTTGGATATCTGCGTGTCCCAGTAAATCTTTGACACTGATAATATCCAATCCCATTTCCAAAAGGTGGGTGGCATAGCTGTGCCGAAGGCTGTGGGTAGTGATTCCTTTTTGGATCCCGCTTTGTTTACGGGCTTCCCGAACAATCCATTGCACTCCCATTGCCGATAACTGGGATGGATTGCCCTTCCTGTCGTAGCCATTGAAACACCAGGTGGTAGGATGATCTGCAGCGATATACTTTTTTAGACCCCGGATCTGCATTTGGGATAATGGAACATAACGGTCTTTTCTGCCTTTGCCCTGACGGATGTGAAGCATTTTACGATCAAAATCCAGGTCTTTCAGTTGAAGGCTGCGAAGTTCAAAACAGCGAAGGCCGCAGCCATAAAGCATCGCCAGTACCAACCGGTGTTTGAGCAGTTTTGGGGTTTTAAGCAGTTGCTTGATCTCACTGCGGCTTAGTACCACTGGAAGTTTTTGGGGCCGTTCTATAGAAGGTAACATAACCCGCATTGCTTTCATCCCGGAGATTCGATAGGCATAGCGAAGACCATAGACCGTATGTTTAAAAAAACTATCTGATGGTGTTTTATGTTGGGACTTTAAAATGTGCAGGTAGTCCAAAACCTGTTCTTCATCAAGGTCCAGGGGACTACATTTAAAATGGAGGGACATATGCGCAAGGCATCGGGCATAGTTGGTAAGGGTACTTTGGCTTTTACCGGCGAGTTCTACGGAACGCTTTAATTTACGGTACAGCTGATCAAACTCGGGTACAGAATTACAGGCCCTCTCTATGAGGGTAGTACTTTTTTTTCATAACTTTCAATGAATTAATTACACAATACCTAAAGGTAGTGAATAGTGATTTAGATCTCTGAAGCTACCTTTAGGTTTAGTTCAACAATATATAAAACAACGCACTAACTAGTCCTAAGTCGAAAGTCCGTTTAAGATGGGCAGCCTACTAGCATTTTTTATATTAAAAGTTGGCACCAAGCCATTTCAACTACATAAGGAGAAATTCGGGTCAAGAAGAAATTGATTATATTAGCTATATGAAAATAAAAGATAGTATAAAAGCTAAATTGTTTGATTTTACCACACTATGTAAATTATATAATGTGAAGAATCTTTATGCTTTCGGATCTGCCACTACAGAAAGATTTGATGAAGCTTCAAGTGACATAGATCTACTTATTGAAATAGAAGAAAATGATCCATTAGAAAGAGGAGAAAAACTTTTAGCTATTTGGGATAAATTAGAAGAATTCTTCCAAAGAAAAGTTGATTTGTTGACTGAGTCTTCTCTTAAAAATCCTGTTCTCAGAAAAAATATTGAGGCTACTAAAATTCTTATCTATGACGGAAAAAGGCAAGAAGTATCTCTCTGATATATTAATGGCTATTGACTTGATAGAGAATTTTATAGCTGACACACCAGATTTTATCTCTTACCAAGAGGATTTAAAAACACAAAGCGCTATAGAGAGACAATTAGCGATAATTGGTGAAGCCCTAAACAAATTAAAACAATATGAATCTGATCTGTCTATCCAGCATGATAAACAGATAATTGGGTTTAGAAACCGACTTGTTCACGCATATGATAGTATTGATAATACTATTGTGTGGGTAATTGTAAAAAGACATTTACAGGAATTTAAACTGGAAATAAAGAAATTAGCATTTACCAATAACATATAAAGAAAAAGCTCAAACCTGTCTCAATTTGAAACCCCTTGCTTAATTACCACCACTACTTTAGCTCAGACAATTAAATAGTTCTAATTAGGAAAACTTGTACGATTTAAAACGAATTTTAATAACCTCAAAGAAGGATAGTTCGATTAGCTAAAAAATAATTGATAATAGATGAAGTTTAAAGTTTTAAAAATAGTCATTTTAATATTTTTATTCTGGGGCTGTAATAGAAATAATGAAGAAAGAATCTATCGTTTTGTTATTGAGAATGATTCAGGTTATGATATCAACCTGGAAATTTTTGAAAGTGATAGTAATGATTTTGTGAAAATTTTTACTATCCCAAATTCAGACTTTGTTAGTAAAGATTTTCAATCCTCGGATATGGGTAGAGTTTATGGAATTCAGGATTTTTTTGAAGGAGATTCCGTGAATGTAATTTATGGGAATAACTTAAAAATAGAATCTTATAAATGTGAATTTTTAGAGACAGAAAATAATGGTTGTAGTCAGGATGGTAATATTATAAATGATGGCGATCCGCGGTGTGAACGCGATAGGGTAGGAGACCTTTATAAAAGAACCTATACATTTATACCTGAAACTTTTTAGAGCCAAACCTCAATGAGAGCGGATAGTGATAAATCAAATCGGCAGTAGATTTAAAAGTATCTCAGAGTTAAAGTTTGGTTAAAGGTGTCAAATTCGGTTACACTTAAAATGCCCCCCTTCTGAAGCGCCAGTATTTATGAGATATTCGCATTTTTGGATAGTTCCTCTTCCTCCGCCACTTAACTTACAGAATAGCTTAAAAAGCCCCAAAACTCACCGTTTTGGGGCTTTTTTGTTTTTGAGTATTTCAAAAGTACTATAGAACATCAAACTATTCGGTTACACCTTCATTTCTGATGTTCATATTCTGTTACACTTTAAAAGTAGAAGGGATTGGTGTCCGCTGGTTGTTTAATGAAACTCTTTTTCCTGGAAGCACGAAATGGGAATGTGCTGAGTGGAATATTTGATCGATCTTTTACCTCCAGAAAATACGTAATTCATGATTTTATTCTTAATATTTTGTTAATAACTATAAGAAAAACGCTTTATACTTGTGTGGATAATTTATAGATTTGGATTCCCTACACTAATTATAATTCAAAGTTTACTCGCATAGATAAAATGAAGTCGGTTATCATAAATAGATGCGAATTCTATATACTTTTCGAGTTTTTAAACTTAAAGTAAGCCCTGATTATATTTAATTAGGAAATTAAAAATAGCAGATTCATCGCTAAAAGCAAGTGTATCAATGTAATTGACGGCGGCGAAGCCATGTAATTTTTTGATTAAGATGTATGGCTTTAAAAAAGGGAATAACCAGAATGCATTTTAATATATAAGGATAAAGGTTGAGTATTTTTCTCCATATAGGTTTGCCAGGTTACAAGAATATATTTCTTTTATTCTTCAGGATATTTAAAAACAAAAAAGCCGAAATAAATTCGGCTTTTTCAGTCACTTTAGGACAACCATCTTTCAAAATTTAAAGGATGGCCCCTCTTGCCCATAAAGTGTCCCCAACACGTTTGTTTTTAATTAATTAGCTCCTTCTGTATCAGAACAACTCCAGTTCTCCATATCGTCCCAATCATCTTCTTCATATTCCTCTGTCCATAAACTACAATCCTTGTAACTTTCATAAAAGTTGATAACGGCCTGTCTATAATCTTCACAATTTTCTTCTGTTGGATTATTAATGTAAGTATTGGCTACGGTCATCACATCTTCATAAGAGTTTTCAAAATCGGTACAGCCTGCACTTATATCGTCCGTCTCCTCAATACTGTCATCATCTTCGGAACATGCAGTGAGAAATACAAGTGAAAAGAATGTTAACAGTGATAAAAATTTTATTCTTTGATTCATAATATTGATTTATTGGTTAATAAATTACTTATTACATATTCTTAAACCAGGTTTCAAATTTACTCCCCAGTACCGGCACAGGTTCCTGTTTTCCGTTTACAGCATTTAGGAGGCCCATAATCCATAAAACAAGCAGGCAAAGCGAACCTGCAAAGCTTGCAACCCATCCTAAGACTGGAATAAGTCCTACTATAAAAATGGCAAAGCCAACAAGGCACAATCCCAGAGATTGTTTTATATGATAAGTAGCAAACTCGTTGTTTTTATCTTTATTCATTATAAAAGCTGCTACCAGGCCTATTAGGGTTAGATAAGCTATAATTCCTATAGATTTGTCTTCGGTTTTCTCAATATTTTCGGCTAAACTTTCTTGGTTTTCCATAGTTGAATTTATAAGACGTGTTTTTATAGACTAAATTTTACACCTGCACCTAATACTAATTGGCCGCCGTCTATAATCACATATTTCACTTCAGCAAAAGGAGTGATATTACTATCTATATTAAAATTGGCACCTGCTCCCAGGTTTAGTCCAAACCGGCCATCGCTGGATTCAACACCTCCAAAACTTTCATCTCCCCAGTCAAAACTTACATGGGTATAATTAAGTCCGCCAAGGCCATAGAAACCCAGGTTTTCATTATTCACAAAATAATAGTTTGCATTTCCATTAATCTCCCACCAGTTTAGACTTCCACCATATTGATCACCCGGGAAATAATAGATAAAGGCCGGTGAAATGCTCAGGTTTTCAAGAATGGGAAATTCAGCATTAGCTCCAGCACCAATAGCTTCTACTTCGGTTCCATAATTTAGCATTACGCCAATTCGAGTGTCTTGTTGAGCTGAACTCACATAAATTCCTGTAAAAAAGAAAAAAATAGCTGCTAGTAATTTAGTTTTCATAATGAAGGTTTAATTAGTCGGTTTTCGTTTTGATTTCTGAGTGTGAAGATGCAAGCATTATCTTCGGTTTTCAAGACTTAATGAGTATAAGCACCTTATGAATTAGTTAAATGAAGAATTGTAATAATTGGGTTGTTTCAGCTAAAAAATCAGTTTCTCTAAGTCAAAACCCTGTTTCCCTAATATAAAAGCGTATTTTATCCTTAATTTTTTATTAATTGACTAATAACAATTAAATTAGGTAAGCAATAAATTTAAAAGCCGCTCCTTAACATTTAATTCCACCCTTTAGAAGAATAAATTTTCGAAAAGATGAAAGTAGCTATAATAGACGATGAAGTACACTGCGTAGAAGGCCTGGTGCTCCACCTGCGTAAAAATTTTCCTGATGCTGAAATCATCTATAAAGGCACCCGGCCGGAATCTGCTCTAGAAGTTTTGCCAAACACCAAAGTAGATTTAATTTTTCTTGATGTGGAAATGCCGGGAATGAATGGCTTTGAACTGTTAGATCAATTACCGGAAACCAATTTTGATGTAATTTTTACCACTGCCTACAGTCAATATGCCGCCCAGGCTTTTAAAGCTAAGGCTGTAAACTATTTGCTGAAACCTATAGATGAAACCGAATTTAGGGAGGCAATTTTAGACTGGCAGGAAGAACGCAAGAAGAAAAACAATCTTTCTTCTGAAAAAATAAGCGACTTGCTTACTTATATGCGGCGGGAAGGTATTTTAAAAAATAAAATAGCCCTCCCGGTGGCCGATGGGTATGAGTTTATTGAAACTAATGAAATTCTCTATGCACAAAGTCAGAATAACTACACGCAGCTTTTTCTCTCTGATAAGCGAAAACTGGTGCTTAGTAAAACCCTGAAAGAATTTGAAAAACTACTTGACAAGTATTTCTTTATTCGCATTCACAAATCTTACCTCATCAATCCAAACTATATGAAAAAATATTACAAAAATGATGGTGGCTATTTGGTCATGCAGGATGGGAAAACCATTCCTGTAAGCAAAACCAAAAAAGATTTAATCACCAGTCTTTTTGATGCCATCACTAAAACTTCCTAAACCTGATAAAACCTATGGCACTGCTTCAGTTTAGAAATTTCAGTATATTAATTTTGGTGATTTTTCCTGCAATATTTTTCCTCTCTGCCGGTTTATCAGCCCAGCCTAAAATAGACAGTCTAACCACTCAATTTCAGCAGACCGAAAGTGATTCGCTTAAAGTAGTCACACAAATTCAATTAAGCCGGCAAATTCATCGTGAGGCACATAATGAGGAGGAAGAATTACAGTATGCACAAGGAGCGGTGCAAAAAGCGCTGCAGTTAAACGATACCTTGCTGTACGCCCTCGCTTTAGATAATTTAGGACTTTTATTTCGTTACCATCAAAATTACGACGAATCTTTACCGCTGCATACAAAAGCCTACAACCTGGTAAAAGACAAAGACATCAATCCGCTTAACAAGATGATATTTGCCAACAATGCTGGAGTAGCGGGGCGGTATAATCATAATTATGATACGGCGGTTTCCTATTATATGGAAGCGCTTAAAATTGCTGAAAGGGAA
This sequence comes from Salegentibacter sp. BDJ18, assembly GCF_017579965.1. Classification (NCBI taxonomy): domain Bacteria; kingdom Pseudomonadati; phylum Bacteroidota; class Flavobacteriia; order Flavobacteriales; family Flavobacteriaceae; genus Salegentibacter; species Salegentibacter sp. BDJ18. Next base: position 123,396 of record NZ_JAFLQX010000025.1, on the reverse strand, counting down.
AACGATCTTAAAAATATTGCTATTGCCAGCAATGGTATTGGCAACGCTTTAACTTCCATTCCTGGCCGTGCTGACCAGGCTTTGGACTATTTTGAGCGATCCCTGGAAGCCGAAAAAGAACGTAATAACAGTCTTGGTGTGGCAATGAATTACCTTTCTATTGGAGATTATTATATCGATAAAAGTAATTTCACAAAAGCCAGGGAGTATTTAAACGAACTTTTGGAAATTAACCGAGAGCGAGAAGACCAATACGGTTTGGCGATTACCAACGAATTTTTAGGGAAATCTTATTTGGTAGAAGGCCGAAATTTGAACCGGGCCAAAGAATTCTTTACTATTTCTCTTGAAGGTTTTCAACAAATGGGAGACAGGCAAAAACAAGCTGAAATTTTATCCAGCCTGGGCGATATTGAGCAAAAACAAGGCCGGCCTATAAGTGCAGAAGAATATTACCAAAATTCACTTGACCTGGCTTCAGGCTTAAACTTACACGGTTTGCTCATGCAAAATTACCTGCGAATGGCCCATCTAAAGGAAGAGACCGGTGAACCCGCTGAAGCTTTATCTTATTACAAGCAGGGAAAAGCTTATGAAGACAGCATAAAACTAAGTGAACAGAATGTAGAAATAGCAGCCCTGGTAAGAAAATACGACCTGGAAAAGAAGGAAAATCGAATTGAATTGCTTCAAAAAGACCGGGCACTACAAGAAGCCCGGCTGGATACCCAGGAACAATTACTGGAAGAACGCCGAATTTTAATGCTATTGATGGGAATAGGATTATTGCTCATTTTAATCATTTTCTTTTTGCAATACCGCAATGCCCAAACAAAAAAGAAAACCAACGCACGTATTTTAAAGGAAGAGAAGGAAAAAATGAAAGCGATTTACGAGCGTAACCTTGCCCGTGCTGAAATTTTGGTAACCCGCCTGCAAATAAATCCGCATTTTTTATTTAATAGTCTTAATGCAATTACCTACCTCATCCAAACCAAGGAAAACGAAAAGGCTATGAAGTACCTGGTAGTTTTTAGTCGTTATACCCGAATGGTTTTGGAAACCTCTCAAAAACATATTATTCCGCTTAGTGAAGAAATAAAACTCACCCGTTACTACCTAACCCTGGAAGAAAATCGTTTTGAAAAAGATTTCACTTACGAGATTAAGGTAGAAGAATCAGCAGTAAAAGGCATTAGTATTCCCCCGCTTTTACTGCAGCCTTTTATTGAAAATGCGATTTGGCACGGCTTGTTGCCCAGCAAACGCGATAAAAAACAACTGCTTATAAATATTATTCCTAATGAAAAGGAAATCACTATAATTATAGACGATAATGGAGTAGGCCGAAAAAATGCCGGGAGAAAAACAACCTCTGGTAAAAAACATAAAAGTATGGGAATGCAAATAATTCAGGAGCGTATAAGCCTTTATAACAAAAGCTATTCAGGAAAGATTACCTATGAAATTATCGATAAAAAAGATGAAAATTGTAAACCTGAAGGAACAAGGGTGGTGTTAACACTCCAAAGAATTGAAGGAAAAAAACCAGATGATAACTTCAATAAATTTGAAGCCCTCCCTTCCGAAGCGGAAATTTCTTAAATGAATACGATTATAGGTTTTTCTCTTTTTAATCATACTGGAATTTAGTGGGATTAGACATAAAACTTAATTGAAAGGGTAAGTTCTCCCAACATTTATACTTTAAAATTTGAAAAAGCCCCAAACAGTACATTTGGGGCTTTTTCTTTCTGTAATCTCCAATTACTTCAAGCATAGTTTATTAAAGATCGCAAGCTTTCTCTGCTTCTTCCATGAGATCTTTCATTGTAAAAACTCCATCTTCACCATGCGTTGGTACCCAATCTCGATTGTTGCCTAAAAACGAGTCTCTATCAAGTTCTAAAAGACCTATAAGCACTTCTGCGACTATTCTGCCGCCCACGGGGCCCAGGCCTTCTCCTGATGAGAACTGTGTGTCATCATCCTGTCTACCTATTACTTCTGCTTCTGCCAAAATATAATACCAAAGCGGTATGCCTGCAGACAAATCAACATCCTCCATTTTCACCTTGTTGTTCACAAAGTCTACCACTTGCTCAATTTCGCTTTCTTCCCTTTGCATATGTCTCGCAACATTTTCTCCAGAAGGTAGAAGAAAGCTTTGCCCTCTTCTAAAATTCCTTGTTGCTAAAGATTTATCATTGGGATCATCAGAGGGCACAAAAGGTAATTCCAGTAAAATAGGGGCCAGGGTGGTATCCAGTTTTTCGGCCTTTTGGAAATCTGTACCAAAATCGAAAAAAGCGTCCCACTCAATAGCCTGGTCGCTACTGGTAATTCTTGAAAAACCTTTTCCAAATTCACTAGAAAAGATACTTTTCATATCGCCGTCTTGTTGTAGTTTTAAATTCTGCGCAATCATAGTATGACCGAATCTAAATGCTGCTACAGAAAATTCTACCGGAATAAAAGCACTATAGATAGGTTTATAAAATTTACGGCCATTACCTAAAATATCAGCCACTAAATATTTCCCGCACATTATTGGTAGAAATTCATTAACAACAACCCATTGATAATGCCATGTGGTTATTTTTCTTGCTTCTTCGTATAAATGCTCAGGACTATAATCTGAATTAGCGTCTTTAAGCATTTTATAATTGGCATTATAAAATCTAATTAAAGCTAGCTGCATTTGAGAAATCACCCTGTTTTCATCATTTCTGGGATCTCCAATTACAGCAGTTCCCTTTCCATTCCGTTGCAGATCATGCTTTTCCGTAGCTTTATTTTGATCCATATTATTGTTACTCAATGCGGTTAACAGATAAAAACCTTCCTCTCTTGGTCGGTATAAAAAAGGATCATCCTCGGGGCCACCTCCAAAAACACTATCCAGATCTAAATTAGCAGAACGTGAGTTTTCAATTTCATTTGGATTATTAATACTACTAAAACTTGTAGAGGTATCAAAAGTAATATCATGGTCTATAAACTGACCAAAAAATACCATTCCTAACGGAACTGAATCAGTAAATTTAGGAGAATTACCTCCATTCATTGGTCCATCTATTTTCCCCAACCCAGCTAACTGCGATGGCGGATTATAAAGTGGAGGCAATTCTCTAAACATTCTGCCAAAACGGCCAAAACTTTCTTTTTCAAAAGAATGATGCGAACAAAGCACGTTTTTACCCTCAAAACTGTGCATTCCATGGTGATTTGAATCTGACATGATAAACTGGTTTTTAATTATTAATAAAATTTTTAATACGGTATATCCCTGGAGCCTATAGATATTTCATCTTGCGGGTGCAATTTGAAATACGCTAAGCCGGGTATAATAGTTTATCTATCACCTTCTAATTGATCATAAAAAATGACCGTCTAGGGTGAATAGAGCTAAAATCGGGATATAAATAACCCGGGATTATAAAAGATTGTAGGGGATATGTTGAGGGTATAATCTTAAAATAAACCTGTGTTGGGATTAGGGTTTATTTTCTTTGATTCTAATAAAAAAACTTGAAATTACACTTAATTTAGAAAGAGTTTCATTCAAATATAAATACCAAAAACTACTGAAAATTAGCGCTTTAAATCAACTTTGAAGCAATGTAATAAAAAATTTTAACTATTCTTCTTAAAAGAAAAATATTTTTCAGCTTCAATTTAATGCTACTATTTTTTTAAGAAGTCATAATTTTTATCACTTTACCTCTAAAGGGGTATCTACTTAATAATAGTTTAACCTTTTTGAGCAATGTTTATGAAAAATTTAAAAAACCTTATTTTCTATAGTTAGAACCTGCACTTATTTTTACGAATTCACGCTATAAAAATAATTTTTTAAAACTAACTAATGATTTTTCAAAACTCTAACCTTCAGCAAAATGAGCCAAGTTATGTAATAAAGAAAATGTTTTTTGTCATTTTCTGTTGTATTTTTTTATTAACTACCAATAATACCTACGGCCAGTTTTTTGAAAAAGAAGATTCATTTATTGAAAAATCTGGAGATGCTTCGGTTATCTTGCTTCCAATTTCGGCCTTTGCTACTTCTTTAATTTTAAAAGATAAAACCGGGTCCTGGCAATTTACAAAGGGGTTTTTACTCAATTTGGCAGTAACCGGCGCAGGAAAGTATTTAATAAATAAAGAACGGCCGCTACAGGGTGGAGGTTATGCTTTCCCTTCTGGACATACCTCGGTTGCTTTTCAGGGGGCTTCATTTTTTCATCGTAGATATGGTTTTAAATATAGTATTCCCGCCTATATTCTTGCCGGTTTTACGGGATATAGTAGATTAAATGCGAAACGACACGATGGCTGGGATGTGCTTGCAGGTGCGGCAATAGGAATAGGTAGCACTTTCTTTTTCACCACTCCCTATGAAGATCAACAAATGGAAGTCACTTTTTCCAGTGGAGATGATGCTTATCTCCTGGGTTTTAGATACACATTTTAAATAGTAATTTTCGTTATTTCTTTAGCTGTTTGGGAATACCGGACGTAGGTTTATCACTAATTTCAAGCCTGAAAATGAATGTATTAGCTTTTGCCTTCCTGGCAAAAAATTAGGATAATGTGATTTTCATCATTTTTATAAAATTATTCTTGCTATAGGTTTGCATACTTACTGAACTAATTTACAGTGGTATGAATGTACTTATTTTGACAGATCTCTCTGAGGTAGCAAGAAACGCCGGAAGTTATGCAGTACAGTTTCTGGGCGATATTCCGGTGAATTTTTATATGCTTAATATAAGAGAATTTAATCCTGAAGCCAGCCTGGAAGAGGAAAAGAAGGAGCTTGCCCTAAGAAAGTTGCACCAAAGAATGGACGAACTTCAGGAAATAAGTCAGAATAAAGATCACAAATTTTTCGCTTTATATTCAGAAAGTGATCTCCTAACAGCCACTCGTAAATATGCCGATGAAAAAAATGTAGACCTTATTGTAATGGGGGCGGCTCATAAAGGCCATTCTCCCTTCACAATTATTGGTAACCATACTTATGAAGTCATTAAAAAAATAAGATATAATATCTTAGCGGTAGCTGAGCATTGCCAGTATAAACCTCTAAAGAAAATGATATTCCCAATAGCTTATTCCACTTCCCTAAACAAAGATGTTCTTGCCATCTTTAATAAACCACAAATAGCTGAAGGTGCAGCTTTAACCGTGGTAGAAGTAGGAGATCCCGCGAAGGGAGTAGACGTGGAAGCCGGAAGAGAAATTTTCTCTCAAATTAAGACCAGGAAAGTGAAACTGATACCATTTAAAGATAAAAACATTTTTTCTGATGATAACCTACAAAAAATCCAGGATCGTTTTGATATGATCGTTATGATGGGAAAAAACCTGGGCTTATGCGATAGTTTTCTTCATACCAAGCGCGGCATTTATTCTAAAGTATCAAATTCACTTCCCATTCTGGTGTTACATTAAGTTTAAAAACAATCTATTTTTAAATCAAATTATTTTTTACCAGCCCTTGTAAGCTCCCGGTAAAGAAATTCTTTCAGCTCCTGGTTTTCCAATTCTAATCTTCTGTTTTCTTCTAATAAGGAAGACTGCACTTCCAGTTCAATAAAAGTTACTATAAGTCCGTTAATTACTTCTTCATTTTCAGAAAAACAAGGTTGAATACACTTTAAGAATCTGCGTTCATCATTTATTTTAATTTCTTTTTTGAGCACGGTTTCAGTAATTAAAACACCTCTAATATTTTCAATAAAAGAGCTGTGTTTCATCTTTTCTTTAATCCCGCAAATATTCCTTTCTAAATGTTCTTTCTTCAGCTCAAAAAGTTTTCCAGCGGCCGGGGTAAAATCTTTTAAATATAATTGAGCATCAATAAAAAGCTGAGGAACAATAGAATTTTCAAAATACTGGTTTAAAAAATTATTCTGGATAGAACTATTGCGCATAGTATCTTCCTGAATTTTATGAGTAGAGATCATGATGTTACGATTATTGAATAAAACAAATTAGAGAATTCGGAGTGCCAGAATTTTGGCAAACCGAATTCTCATTATAAAAATGCCCGGGTAATTTTGCCTGGCTAAATCTTGTTTAGCCTTGCTTTAAATTAACCCCCGACTTTCCTTCTGCCCTTCATTTTCTTTTCTTCAAGTTTACGTGCAGCTTTTTCTTGTTTTCGTGCTTTTAAATCGACTTTTGAAGGTTTTAATTTTGCACCTCGCTTTGCCATTTTATTATAATTTTAATGTGAACAAAAATTTTAACTAAACACATGCCTGTAGTAAAACCTTTATATAGCGAGTTGGGTTTCCCGCTAAGGGAAATAATAAATAACTTGAGGCAAGCCTCAAAACTTTCAAATCTCGATAATCGAGTAAGTTATAATTGAAATAAAGGATACAGGTTACGTAAGCACACTCGCGAGTGCTTAATAAGTCGGAAAGATGATCTTAAGTTTAGAAAAAGCCTGGTTCATAGCTAAATCACTAAAAATTAAAATATTAACCTGCAATTTACAACCTTCTTTCATATAAACCAAAAAGAAAAAATAAAGGCAAGAAAGAAGATTTGGAATGGGGCAGGGGAATTATTAAATCCCGGAAGTGGAGTTTTAAGTTTAAAAATCTTCTTTTTGTACCTTTAGAATTGGTATTTTCAAATTATTAATCGGGAGTGAGAAATAGCAGTATTTATGGAGAGTCTTATTAGGAAAACTATGGAAAGGACCCTGGGGGAAGAAATTTCTGCAGAAATGCTTACCGATTTAAATAAACTATCTTTTGAAAAAACCTATGAGAAAAAGGAATATTTAGTTGAAGCCGGTAGCACCTGTAATTACCAGTTTTTTATTCTTGAAGGAGCTTGTTTTTCTTATTACCTTAGTGAAAAAGGCGATAAAAATGTTATCCAACTGGCTATTGAAGAATACTGGATAACAGATGCTTCCAGTTATTTTAGAGGTACCGAAGCTGTTTCAACTATTGAGGCGCTGGAACCCACCAGGGCATTACTTATTAAGAAAGAAAACTTTGAAAAACTATGCCGTATGCACCCGTTATTCGATAGGTTTTTTAGAATTTTACTCCAAAATTCATTAGCTTCCTTACATACAAGAATTGCCAAAACTATTAGTGAAGATGCAGATCATAGATATAAAAATTTTTCAAAACGCTACCCGCATTTTATTAAACGCATTCCCCAATATCTTATCGCATCTTACCTGGGAATTAAACCCCAATCTTTAAGCAGGATTCGTAAGAAGCTCTATTAAACTCCCGGTTTATTAACATAGGTGAATTAATTTAATAAGTTTCTTAGCCATCTTTGTATATCTATTTTTTAAGTAACTTAAAAAGTAGAATCTTACAGATGCCTTTTTGAAAAATAGGCTTCGTAAGTTGTTAAGATTTTTATCTCGATTATCAGGTAAAGTTATATTCAATATTATAAAAAAGAAATATGAAAGTTAAAATATGGTCAGATGTAAGATGTCCTTTTTGCTACATTGGAAAGAAAAAATTTGAAGCTGCGCTGGCAAAATTTCCGCAGGAGAATGAAGTGGAGGTTGAATGGAAAAGTTATCAATTAGACCCTAATCTACAAACAGATCCTAATCTTAGCACCCTGGAGTATTTTGTTAAAACAAAAGGTGTAAGCGAAGCACAGGCAAGAGAAATGTTTAGCGGCGCAACCAATATGGCTGCTGAAGTAGGTCTTAAGTTCAACCTGGAAACTTCGGTTACCGCCAACTCGTTTATGGCACACAGGCTTATTCAATTAGCTAAATCTAAAGGCCTGGGAAATGAAATTGAAGAAGCCCTGTTTAAGGCTCATTTTGAAGAAGCAAAAAATATAGATGATGCTGAAGTTTTACAGGAAATAGGTATTTCTATAGGGCTAAAAGCTGAAGTAGTAAAAAACACCCTACAATCTGATGCTTTTGCTTATGATGTGAAACAGGACGAAATGGAAGCCCGTAATATTGGGGTAAGAGGTGTTCCGTTTTTTGTGATAGATGATAAATATGCTATCTCTGGAGCTCAGCCATCAGATGCTTTTTTACAAACCCTGGAGAAAGCCTGGGAAGAATTTAAACCAAAGAAAAATCAGTTGGAAATTTCTAAAGGAGATTCGTGTTCAACTGAGGGAAATTGTGATTAAAAAAATAGAATTATGAAAATAGCACTAATAGGCGCCACAGGTTTCGTGGGATCTGAAGTTTTAAAAGAGGCATTAACTAGAGGCCATGAAGTAACCGCCATTGCGCGTAATACAGAAAATATTGCTGAAGCCCATTTGCTTAAAAAAGTAGATGTAGATGTGAAAAATATAGAAAAACTGGCCAACGCAGTTAAGGATAGTGAGGTTGTGATAAGTGCATTTAATCCGGGTTGGTCTAATCCTAATATTTATAATGATTATTTAGAAGGAGCCAAAGCTATACAACAGGCCGTAAAAAAAGCTGGTGTAAAGCGATTAATAGTTGTTGGCGGTGCTGGTAGCCTGTTTTTAAATGAAAGAACAAGGGTGATAGATTCTCCAAATTTTCCGGAAGAAATTAAACCCGGAGCAACGGCGGCCAGCGAATATCTTGAAATTCTTAAAAGAGAAAAAGAGCTGGATTGGACTTTCTTTAGCCCTGCAATTGGTATGGCTCCCGGGAAACCTCAAGAACGTAGAAATACTTATAGAAAAGGCTTTGAAAAGCCCGTATTTGATGAGGATGGGAAAAGCGAGTTATCTGTGCAGGATACTGCCGTGGTCCTGGTAGATGAAGCCGAGAATGCAGCACATATAAATCAACGCTTTACAGCAGCCTATTAAACAATGAAACTTTATTAATTAATCTAAACTAAATATTATGAAACAAGTATTTTCTTTTTTGTTTGTCGCTTTTTTAAGCACAAGCATTTTCGCACAAACAACCTGGAAAGCCGATCCGGCTCATACCCAGGTTTCTTTTGACATTGTACACCTCGGAATTGCCGAAATAGAAGGTCAATTTGGAGAATTTGAAGGCAGTATTACAGCATCTGAAGACGATTTTAGTAATGCTGAATACGAAATGGAAATAGATGTAGCCTCTATTAATACTGGAGTAGACAGAAGGGACGGCCACCTTAAAAGTGCTGATTTCTTTGATGTAGAAAACCATCCTAAGATGAGTTTTAAAAGTAATTCTTCAGAAAAAATTGGTGATAATAAATATAAAGTGACCGGAGATCTTACTTTTCATGGCGTTACAAAACCTGTTACTTTAGAGGTTTGGCATCGTGGTACGGTAGAAAATCCGCAGAGTAAAAATTTAACTTCAGGTTTTGCAATTACAGGAACCATAAAACGATCTGACTTTAATTTAGGAGCCAATTTCCCTGAGCCAATGCTTAGTGATGAGGTAAATATTGAAGTAGACGGAGAATTCATTAAACAATAAATATTTAGAGGAGGCTATAAATTCCTGTTTAAAAAAATTTAGCCTCCTCTTTTTAAAATAAATAGAATGTCAACCCTTTCAGATTTTAATAAATTCACAGCCAACCTGCCCAGGCAGGAGCAACCAATGCCCGTTTTGTTTATTGGTCATGGTTCACCTATGAATGGCATTCAGGATAACGAATTTAGTTCCGGTTGGAAGAAAATGGCTAAAGACATGCCTACTCCAAAAGCTGTTTTGGTAGTTTCGGCCCATTGGCTCACGAACGGAACCAGAATTACCAGTATGGAATTTCCCAAAACCATTCATGATTTTGGAGGTTTCCCTCAGGAATTATTTCAGGTTCAGTATCCTGCGCCGGGAAGTCCTACAATAGCCCGGGAAACTAAAAACCTGGTAAAATCTACGGCGATTGTAGAAGATCATGATTGGGGTTTAGATCATGGCGCCTGGACCGTAGTTAGGCATATGTACCCCGAAGCAAATATTCCTGTTTTACAACTTAGTATAGACCATAATAAAGACGAAAACTATCATTTTGAGCTTACTAAAGAACTCATGGAACATAGAAATAAAGGAGTTTTAATTATTGGTAGCGGTAATATGGTTCATAATCTAAGAATGTTGGCCTGGGATAAAATAGAAGAACCGGGTTATGGTTACGATTGGGCTTTGGAGATGAATGCTAAATTCAAAAAGTATATTTCTGAAGGCGATTTTAGTAGGCTTATTAATTATAAAAACCTTGGAGCTGAGGCGAAACTGGCCATTCCTACTCCAGAACATTATATTCCCTTGCTTTACACTCTTGGGCTCAAAGCTAAAAATGAAAAACTTTCCTTTTTTAATGATAAAGCCGTAGCGGGTTCTCTAACAATGACTTCAGTTAAAATCGGCTGATGCTGTTTCTTTCTAAAATAAATGTCTTTAAATTCTTTAGAAAATATTCTAAAATGAATTTCTGAATATTAAATCTTCGAAAACGTTTGAATATTTTCCTTTAAACTGATACCCGTCATTTTTCAACACTTCCTTTGCATATAATTTTGTGGTTATAAAAGCAGTAAAGATGATGACCACAACGCCACTTACCGACCTGGAAATTGCCCAAAAGATTGATTTAAAACCTATTACTGAAATTGCCAAAAAATTAGCTCTTGATGCTGAAGAAATTGAAATGTACGGAAAGTACAAAGCCAAACTTCCGCTAAATAGAATTAATAAAGAAAAGATAAAAAATAACAACCTTATCCTGGTTTCGGCAATTTCCCCAACTCCCGCCGGTGAAGGGAAAACAACCGTTTCTATAAGACTTTCTGAAGCTTTAAACCAACTTGGCAAAAAAACTACGGTGGTTTTGCGTGAACCTTCTTTAGGTCCTGTTTTTGGTATTAAGGGTGGCGCCACAGGAGGAGGTTTTTCTCAGGTTCTTCCTATGGAAGATATAAATCTTCATTTTACGGGAGATTTTTCAGCGATAGAAAAAGCTCATAATCTTCTTGCTGCCCTGGTAGATAATAATTATAGTCAAAAATAAATAATCTGGGACTTGACCCTCGTACTATTTCGCTTAAAAGAGTGATGGATGTCAACGATCGTGCGCTTAGAAATATTGTAATTGGCCTTGGAGGAACAGGTTCTGGAATTCCACGGGAAAGCGGATTTGACATTACTGCGGCTTCAGAAATTATGGCCATAATGTGCCTTGCCGAAAACCTGGACGATTTAAAAGGACGTTTAGGAAATATTTTTATTGGTTATACTTATGGAAAAAAGCCAATTTTTGCACGAGATCTTAATGCTGAAGGTGCAATGGCTACCTTACTTAAAGACGCGCTTAAACCAAACCTGGTACAAACTATTGAAGGTAATCCCGCCATTATTCATTTAGGTCCTTTTGCAAATATTGCCCAGGGAACCAACTCAGTTATTGCCACGCGAATGGGAATGAGCCTTTCAGATTATACGGTGACCGAGGCTGGTTTTGGCTTTGATCTTGGTGCAGAAAAATTTCTTGATATTAAATGCCAAAGCGCCGGTTTGGCGCCTAAAGTGGTGGTAATGACCACTACTATTAGGGCTCTTAAGTATCACGGTGGAGCCGATTTAAAAACACTTACAATTCCTAATGTTGAAGCTTTAATTAATGGGCTTCCCAACCTTGAGAAACACCTGGAGAATGCAAAATTGTATAATATAACTCCCGTTATTGCCATTAACAGGTTTTATAATGATAGCGATGAAGAAATACAGGTTATTTTTGATTTGGCCCGAAAATTAAATATTAAAGTTGCCCTTTCTGATGGTTGGGCAAAAGGTGGAGCAGGAGCGTTAGACCTGGCGGCCAAAGTAATAGAAGCTATTGAAGAAAATAGTTCTGATTTTAAACCCCTGTACAAATGGGAACAGGATGTGGTGACTAAAATTGAAACTATTGCGAAAAAAATATATGGGGCTAATAGGGTAGAATTTTCATCTAAAGCAAAGAAAAACCTGAAGACTATTTTAGATCTGGGACTGGAGGAATTGCCAGTTTGTATTGCAAAAACTCAAAAATCATTATCAGATAATCCGGCGCTATTAGGAAGACCTACAGGATTTACACTCACTGTTAGGGAGATTGAAATAGCTGCCGGTGCAGGCTTTCTTATACCTATAACCGGTGATATGATGCGAATGCCGGGATTACCTGTACATCCTGCTTCAGAAAATATAACAGTAGATTTGGAAGGAAATATTTCGGGGCTGGTTTAAGGGTAAGATCTATTTTTTTTTCAAATAAAAAAACCTTCCGGCGAATACCGGAAGGTTTTTAACTTTTTAAAAGGTTTACTCTTTAACGGGGTAAAAATGCGCTTAGGCAATTTATTCTGCAGTTTTTGTAAATAATTCTCCTGCTTTAAGCCTTCGGTTGTATTCCTTTAAGTCATTTCTAACTTCACCAGACATTATATATAGGCCTATAATATTGGGGAAAGACATAATTAAAATCATCATATCAGAGAAATCAAGCACAGCTCCCAGTCCTACTGAAGCACCAATCACTACAAAAACCAGGAACATAGATTTGAAAACCAATTCGCTCCTGTTGGTTTTTCCGAATATATAGGTCCACGCTCTTAACCCGTAATAAGACCAGGAAATCATAGTAGAAAATGCAAAGAGAAAAACCACAATACTCAACACATAAGGAAACCACGGCATTACGGTAGCAAAAGCTCCAGAGGTAAGTTGTACCCCACCAACGCCCTCTACCTCGTGCATGCCGGTAAAAATAAGAACAAGTGCAGTTAAAGTACAGATAATTACCGTGTCTATAAAAGGTTCAATTAACGCTACATAGCCTTCAGAAGCTGGATGCCTGGTTTTTCCGGCACTATGAGCTATTGCCGCCGAACCAACTCCAGATTCGCTAGAGAATGCAGCCCTTTGAAATCCTACAATAAGTACGCCTATCACTCCACCTTTTAAGGCTGTTGCATTAAAAGCGCCATTATAAATCGCAGAAAATGCTGCACCTATATTTTCAAAATTTACACCAATAACCACAAGCGCAGAAACCACATATATTAGAGCCATTAAGGGAACAATCTTCCCGGTTACTTTGCCTATACTCTCAATGCCACCAAGAATAACTAAACCTACAAGGCCTGAAAGAGCGAGGCCAAAATAAAAACCATTTCCTTCCATAAATTCAAACTGACTGGCAAGAATCTCGAAAGATTGATTGGCCTGAAACATATTCCCTCCACCTAGTGTTGCTCCGATACACAGTACTGCAAAGAAAACAGCCAGAACTTTCCCAAAACTTTTCATATTTCTTCGTTCCAGCCCGTGTTGTAAATAATTCATAGGACCACCAAAAATCTTTCCTTCTTTATTAATAACCCTATATTTAATTCCAAGGGTACATTCCACAAATTTTGAAGCCATACCTAAAAGTCCGGCGATAATCATCCAAAAAGTTGCTCCGGCTCCTCCCAAAGATATAGCGATAGCCACACCGGCGATATTTCCCAGTCCTACGGTAGCAGAAACTGCGGTTGCCATGGTTTGAAAATGAGTGATCTTACCCGGGGCGGTAGGGTCATCATATTTTCCGCGTGCGAGGTCTATAGAATGTTTTACCCCTTTAAAATTGATAAAACCCATTTTAACGGTAAAAAATGCAGCACCAAATATTAACCAAATAACTATAAGAGGAATATTATGGGTTTTGGGGTCTCCATTTGGGTGAGTAACTGGCAGGGGAGTAGGGTATTTAATTTCGGCTAAATTATGAGCGCCTGTTTTAATAAGATGATCGCTGTTATTGGAATCGTAAATTACATCTCCGGCTTTGGTTAAGTGTTTTAGATTTCCGCTTGTAGTGGCATAAATATTTAAATCACCTTTATTTTCGGAATTTACTATGGCAATAAGATCTCCTTCATTCACATTCTTCCCTTCATTAATTTTCCATTCCTTAAGTAAATAGCGATCATTTACCGAAGGACTCCAACCCGGGATGGGCACTTTAGCAACTTCAGCATACACTACAGGATCATAAATTCCAAATGTGGTAAACGGGTCCCAGAATAAGAAATTCCCCAGGCTTTCTACCAGCGGAACAGCAGCACCATTAAAATGTTCGGTAATTGCTTTAGGTTTTATTTTAAACTCCCGGGTAAGAGTGGCACCTTTACTATCTGTGATTTTGACTTTATAAGGAATTCCTTCGGTAAGACCGTAAGCCGATTTTGATTCAAGCCCAGTATTTTTATCAGACCATTTATAGGTATAGGGAGGTTGCCCACCTGAAACCTCCAAATCAATAAATCCGTCATTAATTAAATTAGAAATATTTCCAGCTTTAGCATCTATCTTAAGTTGCTGGGCATTTAACATTGAAAGCGGAAGTAAAAGGATTAAAAGAAAATATTTTTTCATAGTTTAATTTCTAAATTTGAAACTCCACACCGCTAAAAAGCAGCGTTTCTTCCTAAAGAAATCATTGGGTTTGCTTTTATGTATTTTAATTTAATCTTTGGATGAAAACGAAGTGATAAAAAAAGGGAAAATCATTCAAATTAGAAGAAACTCTTAGGTCACCTTATTTTCATCAGGTAGATAAAATTATAAATAAGAAAAGCATAAGTTCCCGTGACCGCCGAGAAGAAAAATAAAATGGTTTTTAGCCTGGTTTTATTTTTTATGAAATTTGAAAAATTAGCTGTAAATATAATGTATAATCCTTAGTTAGAAAAATTGAAAAACACACATTTAAATTGGAAAAGATTAAGGTTGCTTCTCAAATATTTTAGAAGCGCATAATTTTTTCCTATTTTTAGTTTCTTAAACCTGCCATAACATGAAGAACATTTTAGTAGCCGTAGACCGTAAAAATGATGCTGATTTACTTATTTCACACGCGGTTAATATTGCTAAATTAACAAACGCCAAAATCTGGATAATTCACGTAACTGTAGCTGATCCTGATGATTTTCTTGCCCGGGAGGCCGGACCTCAATATGTTTATGAAAAGAGAGCTGAGGACCGAAAAAAAGAAAAAGCTACCATAGAAAAGTGGGCCGAAGATGTTGCAAAAGATCATAATGTAGAAGTAGAGGGCCGTATAATTGAAGGTTCTGTAATAAAGTCTATTAAAAAGTTGGTAGATGAGTGTAATATTGATTTGGTAGTTGCCGGCCACAAGAAAAAAAACCTGGTGTATGGCCTGTTTACCTCAAACAAGAAAAAAGATCTTATAGACGAACTTCAAATTCCTTTATTAGCGGTCCCGCTAGGATAGATTTCTCATTTTCTGAGATAATAATGCGATTTAGCTCTTAAATTAAAAGTTAAGTGCAAGATCGCTTTGTTTTAATTCAAAAAGTTGCATTGTGCGATTCTTATCGTAATTCTAAACACACTTTGAATCTGTAGAGGAATTTTTTTAAAAAAATATTCTTTTAATTTTTTTAGGAATAAAGATTTAAGTCCATGTTATAAATTGTTAAACCTTTTTTATAGGCTAACTTGTTCATTAACTTTAAGATATAACCATAAAAACAAAAAATTATGAGTATCGTAAAAGTTATTGAAGTAATTGCAAGTTCAACAGAGAGTTTTGATGATGCAACCAGAAATGCCCTTGCAGAGGCTTCTAAAAGTGTAAAAAATATAGAATCGGTTTACGTGAAAGAGATGCACGCGAATGTGATTAATAATAAAATTGCTTCGTACGCAGTGAACGCGAAGATATCATTTAAAAAAGAGAGCTAAATTTAGTTCGTTTGAGTTTTGGGGAAGTAGTTTATTAATTAAACGCTTCCCCATTTTTATGTTTACTTCCCATTCAAAGCCCCTAAAATCCTAAATTTCTATATTATTCGAATTTGTTTTCTTCTGGAAAATTATACAGAATTTTCCTAAAAATAAATCTCTATTTTATTACAAAGTTGATTAATACAGGATTTCCCCCGTTTCAAAAATGTATTAATAGTTTTAAATTAAAGGTGAACTTTTTTGGATAATAACTTTAGAATATGGTGGAAAATTACCTTTAAAAATTCTGGACAAATTATTTTGAGGGCTAAAAGCTTCAATAATATCTTTTCAGTAAAATAAGTTTTTACCACTACTTTTTTATAGCGAATTTCTATATAGGTTCTATGTCTAACCTTAATATTTGTGCTATGAATCCTTTTTATATTTTTTTGGAGAAT
Organism: Salegentibacter sp. BDJ18; assembly: GCF_017579965.1. Classification (NCBI taxonomy): domain Bacteria; kingdom Pseudomonadati; phylum Bacteroidota; class Flavobacteriia; order Flavobacteriales; family Flavobacteriaceae; genus Salegentibacter; species Salegentibacter sp. BDJ18. The sequence goes on along the minus strand of NZ_JAFLQX010000025.1, from coordinate 107,262 downwards.
TACAAAACAGCCACATCAGGGTTTCATTTTCTGGCTAAACTATTTATTTTATTAATTCTGGCCTGGATAGTAGTTGCGGCTATTTTTGCAGTATTAGGAACTCTTAACCTAATATTTTAGGCTGCTATTTTATAAAGTAACTAAGATAGCTTTTTGGCTGTCCCGGGTTAGCTTTGCGCCGGCATCACAAAACTGAAAACAGTTTCTTTGTCTGAAGAGCTTACTTTTATCTCTCCATTGTGTGCTGCTGCAATTTCTGAGGCAATATAAAGCCCCAGGCCTAAACCTTTTTTGGGCTCTTCTCCTTCAAGACGATAAAATGGTTGAAATAATTTTTCCCTTACTTCTTTAGGGATTTTCGTCCCATTGTTAGTAATTTCTAATTTAAACTCTCCATTTAAGCATACCGCTTCAAGTTCTATAGATTCATCTGGTGTACCATGAGTTACTGCATTTCCTAAAAGGTTAGAACATAATTGTGCAATACGGTCTGGATCACAATTTACCGGATTTTCTAATTGAATCTTAGAAGAAATTTTCTGTTGGGGAGAAATAATCTTTAATTCGTTAATCACCTGTTTCAATACATCTTCCAGTTTTTTGGAATCGGCAGTTTTATTAAGCTTTATACCTTCTCCCAGGCGGCCGCGGGCAAAATCTAAAAGATTATCTATTAAACCTTCCATCCTGATGCTGGTAGATTTAATAAGGGAAGCATTCCGCTTTACAATATCTTCCTTACTAAATTTCATTAAAATTTCAGCACTCATTCGCGTAGTGGCGATGGGGTTTTTTAGATCGTGACCTAAAATTGCAATAAATTGTTCCCGCAATTCAGCTATTTGGTGTTCTTCGTTTAATTCTGCAACTGCATTCTCCTTTTCTTCAATTGCTTCCAGGTGAAAGCTAATTAATTCAGCATAGAGTTGAAACATCCCTCTAATTTCTTCGGTATCAATTTTAGCTATCTTTTTATCTATGGCGCAAATAGTACCAAAAAAACTTCCATCTTTTTTATATAAAGGAACCGAAATATAACTTGAAAAACCATACATCGCGGGAGTTGGATGCTTGGCATAAGTTTCGCTTGTGGCTACATTATCTATAAAAACAGCCTGTTCGTGCTGGCGTACCTCGTTACAAATAGTAGTTTCTACTTTTAATTCATCTCCGGGTTTTAAGCCGAATTTAATTTTATCGTTTACAGCGCAGGTAATCCATTTATCTTCTGTGACCCGGGCAATAGCGGTAAAACCCATCCCGGTTGTAAGACAAATAATATCCAATAACTGAGTAACGATGGGGATTTTATTAATATTTGCAACGTCTGCTTTATAATTTTTATGCGTAGTGGAAGTCTTAATAAGAATAATTTTTTGTGTATAAAAAGTTTATAAAATTAGTAAAAATTTTCGATTTCTGAAATAGGTCCAATTCAGTTTACGCGCTTTATATCAATTTTTTACCTGTTCATTACCAAAAAAATGTAGTCTGGATCATTCCTTATTATTTCACCTGTTTTGCTACATAACTTTAAGATATAATTAAATACAAGCTTGTACCTAAACCGTTTATAAATCTTAAAAATTAATTGTTATGAAAACATTAGTCGTTATTTTGATGCTTGTGAGCTTTAGCTTTAGTAGCTACGCCCAGAGAATTACACAACTGGAAGAAACAAGAATTGCTTATTCTCCTCTTGTTCTCGAGGCAACCGATAATCCCGATGAATACCGCTATAATGTGAGCGATAGTTTTGCTGCTGAATTCACTAAAAATCCGATGGCATTTATGGAGTCTTATTTTGATATTTCTAAATTTATTGAAGAAGTGAAATATAAAGATTATGATAGTTATTTAGTACGTTTCCAATCTAGTAAAGGATTTCTTGAAGCCAATTATTCAAAAGAAGGAGTATTAAACCGAACCAGGCAACTATTTAAAGATATTGCTTTGCCTCTCGCAGTAAGAAATGAATTATGGAGACAAACCGAAGGCTGGAGTATGGTAAAGAATAATTACAAAGCCAGGGGGCAGGGGAAGCTTCTGGATAAAGAACTTTATCGAATTAAAGTTGTGAAAAATGATAAATCAAAGATTATTAAAATTGATCCTAAAAATATAAATGAAGAGCGTGTGGCCGGTATGTAATTTCTTCAGAAACTTTAACTAATGCCTGTAAAGTATAAACTTCAGTCTAAATGAAGCTTTTAAAAAACTTTACAGGCTTTTTTATGCTTTATATCAAATAGGAGACTATTCACAGCATAAAATATATCCCTGGTAGCAGAATTAGGTTTATTCATTCACTAAATTATTTGATATCAATTACTTAGATTCAAAAAAAAATATTCAACAAGAAAAAATAGTTTTAAATTACATGGGTATATCTCAAATGTAAAATTATGAAAGCACTTGTTGTAGATGATGAAGAACTGGCAAGAAGAAGAGTGCTTAACCTGCTTGCTGAAGTAAAGGAAATTGAAGTTTTGGGAGAATGCTCCAATGGGAAATCGGCGATTACTCAAATTAATAAGCTTAAGCCGGGACTTGTTTTTCTTGATATTAGTATGAAAGATATGAGTGGATTTGAAGTGCTGCAGAAGCTTCATGTGAACCCAAAACCGATAGTTGTATTTGTTACTGCTTATGATAATTATGCCACAAAAGCTTTTGATGTAGATGCGTTCGATTTTCTTCTGAAACCCTTTCGCGACGAGCGGTTTTTTAAAACTATAAAAAAAGTACTTAATATCTCAAATAATGAAGTTCAGGAAAATTTTGAAAAACGCCTGCAAACTTTATTTGAAGTTTATAGCAAAGACAGGAAAACTTCCAAAATTCCCTTAAAACTTCCGGTTAGGCAGGGTAATAAAACCGTTTTACTAACACCCAACGAGATTAGTTATATCTGTGCTTCTGGCTATTATGCTGAAATTTATACTGAAAATAGTAAATATTTACTGCGGGAATCTTTAAATAACCTTGAAGAGTTTTTTAAAAACCATGCCTTTTTCAGAATTCATAGATCGGCCATTATTAATCTGAATCATATTAAAGAAATTGTGCATTCAGATTTCTCTGAAGTAGATGTAAAAATGAGAGACAATAAATTATTACGCATCAGCAAATCCAATAAAAAGGAATTATTCGATAAACTCGGAATTTAAAGAACCTCAAGATGAGCTTTTCAGCCTTAAAAAATAAATATATAGACGTAAAGCTTATTTTGCTTTTGGCGGCTTTCTACACGTTATTCAACCTGGTATATTTAGGCAAACTGGCTTATATGCGCGCCTTCGTTTCCCGGGAGACCGTAGAATCCTGGCACGACATTTTTATCCATAATTTGCTTATAGACTGGATTATTGTAGTGGTTTATATGAGCCTGATTGCGATAAGTACTAAGCGCCTTTTAAATAAAAATTATTCGTGGATAAAAATTTTTTTACTGCATACCTTATTTTCAATATTAATAGGGTTTGTAATTCGTTTTTTCTTTGATCTCTACGGAATTTTACTCGGGCTCATGACTTTTGCCGACTATAGTTTAAAAGCCAGTATAGACCAAATGATATTCGTAATAGATCTTAATTTTTTGATCTACTTTGCGATGATTTTTATCATCTACACCTATTATTATTTAAAACAGGTAAAAGAGACCGAGAAGCAAAAGACGCTACTGGAATCTCAACTTACCAATACGCGTATGAAGATGTTATCTTCTCAGCTACAGCCGCATTTTTTATTCAATACCTTAAACTCTATTTCGGTTTTAGTTGAAATAGATGCTAAAAAAGCCCAGGATACCATTGCAGATCTAAGCGACCTGCTTCGTGAAATTTTATACAGTAGCGAGAACTATAAAGTTACCCTGAGAAAGGAATTACGAATGCTGGACTATTATTTAAATATTCTCACTCTTAGGTTTTCAGATCATTTGATAATCGAGAAGAATATAGACGAAAGCCTGTTAGATCATTTAGTGCCATCACTGCTATTACAACCCATTATAGAAAATTCGGTTAAACACGGTTATTCTTACCATAATATACATTTAAAAATTGTGATCAATATTTTTAAATCCAGAGGGTTCCTGGTGCTTAGTGTATACAATAATGGAAAACCACTTACCGAAAAACAAGAGGCTTTGTTAGAAAAAGGAGTGGGGATTTCTAATACCAGGGATCGTTTACTTACGCTTTACGGAAAAAGGGCCAGTTTTAAAATACGCAATAAAGAGGCTGGAGTAGAAACCATAATAAAAATTCCCTTTTCCAAAACCTGATTATAAGCTTAAACGTTCCCCGTTTTTACTGGCAGATTCATATATTTTTTCCAGGATTATAATATCCTTCAATCCATCTTCCCCGGGAACCATAACCTTTTTATCGTTGATAATTGCCAGGGCATCATCATCCATTTGTACAGCTTGCTGATTTTTCCCGAATGGAGCTAAAACAGTCCCATCGCTGGCTTTTCCTTTCACCCCCGAGTATGATTGGAAAGGTCTTAAATAATACCAGCCATCTTTGCAATCTACTTCAAGATTATTCATACTTTCTCCAAAACTGGTTCTGCAATTAGCAGTAATTCCGTTAGGAAATTCAAGATCAAAAACCGTAGTTTCATCAACTTCATCAAAAATTTCTGGTCTGTTAATTATATGTTTTGCACTCACCGAGATTGGTTCTAAGCCAGTGGTATAGCGCGCTGCATTTAACGGGTAAACGCCCATATCATACATAGCACCGCCACCCATTTCTTTTTCCAGTTTCCAGGGATTCATAGGGTCTCCATAATAACCGGCTTCGGCTTTTAGGTTTTTCATCTTACCAAAAGGTTTGGTTTCAGCCCATTTCATTAAGGTTTGCGTATTTTTTTCGTGCTGCATTCTATAACCAATAGAAAGTTTTACCCCATTTTTATTACAGGCCTCAATTATTTGTTGGCATTCTTCCGAGGTTTTTGCCATAGGCTTTTCACACCAAACGTGTTTCCCTGCATTGGCGGCCTTAATTGCATACTTTGCGTGAAGCCCCGTGGGTACCACAATATAGATTACATCTATATCATCGTTATTGGCAATCTCATCCATATTTTCATAATTATACACGTTTTGATCTTTAATCCCGTATTTCTTTTGCCATACCGGTATTTTCTCAGGACTTCCAGTTACAATACCTCGTAATTCGCAATAATCGGTTTCCTGAAGCGCCGGTGCAAGTTGTCCGGTACTGTAGTTTCCAAGCCCTACCAGGGCTACGCCTAATTTTTCTTTATTTTTATGAAGTAGAAAATTGGGAATTGGAAGTGTAGTAGCGGCCACAAATAGCCCTGATTTTTTAATAAATGTCCTGCGATCTTGCATAATTATGTTTTTTGCCTGAACCCAAAAGTTACTCAAGCTTTTTTAAAATTTGCAGTCAAAAATTATATTTAACTATTTTTTAAAAACTGATTACCAGTGCTAAGTATGAATTTTCTTAACTTAAAAGTCAAATCAAAACCTGATTAATTATGAAAAAAATACTTTTTTTAACCGGTGATTTCGCTGAAGATTATGAAACTATGGTTCCTTTCCAGATGTTAGAAATGTTGGGCTACACCGTGCATACGGTATGCCCGGGAAAAAAGAAAGGCGACAAGATAAAAACTGCAATTCACGATTTTGAAGGAGACCAAACCTACACTGAAAAACCAGGTCATTTGTTTGAACTCAATTATTCTTTTGATGAGGTATTTGCAGACGATTATAACGGATTTGTAATGGCCGGCGGCCGGGCACCAGAATATCTTAGGCTGAATAAAAAAGTAATTGAAATCACTAAGCATTTCTTTGAAAAAGATAAACCGGTGGCTTCTATTTGCCACGCTATCCAAATTCTTACCGTAGCAAAAGTTTTAAAAGGCAGAACACTCACCGCATACCCCACAATTGGTCCAGAAATAGAACTGGTAGGAGGGAATTATAAAGAAGTTAAGCCTACTGAAGCAGTGGTAGATGGCAACCTGGTAACATCACCAGCCTGGCCGGGTCACGCCGCATTTATTAGAGAATTTGTAAAATTACTCGGGGCAAAAATTGAGATTTAAGATTGGGGCTTAACCACCCCTTTCTTCAGTTGCGCTGAATTCATTCCCCTCCTTGAAAAGGAGGGGAGGTTTTTTTATCTATCACTTTGCAAATTCAGTGATTTTTCCCTCAATAAATTCCTGAATTTCTTCCGGAGGGGTTTTAAAATCGAACCATTGTATATCGTGGTCTTTTCTAAACCAGGTAAGCTGTCTTTTTGCGAATCTTCGGGTGTTTTTCTTAATTTCTGAAACTGCCGTTTCGAGGGAAATTTTTCCTTCCAAATAACTAAAAAGTTCTTTATAGCCTACGGTGTTTAAAGCATTTAAATGTTTGTGAGCAAAAAGTTTTTCTGCTTCTTCCAGTAATCCTTCATTCATCATTAAATCTACACGCCGGTTTATACGTTCATAGATTATTTCACGATCGGCAGTAAGGCCTATGCTTATCGGGATAAAATCACGCTGTTTTTTAGGCTGATTTAAATAAGAGGAATATGGTTTTCCTGAAGTTATGCAAACTTCTAGCGCTCTTATAACTCGCTGCGGATTTTCAACATCGGCTACATTATAATATTCAGGATCGTATTTTTGGAGTTCCTTTTGTAAAGGAACCAATCCATTTTCTTCATACTTTAAGTTCAAATTTTCCCTAATTTCTGCAGGAACTTCGGGAAAATAATCCAGGCCTTGCAGAACGCTTTTGGTGTATAAACCGCTGCCGCCTACCATTATCACAACATCGTGATTCTGGAAAATTTCTTCTAATTTCTGAATCGCATCAGCTTCAAAATCGCCCACATTATAAGCATCTTCAATAGAAATATGTTGAATAAAATGATGTTTCGCAGCTTCCAGTTCTTCGGTTGAAGGGACTGCGGTGCCAATTCGCATTTCCTTATAAAACTGCCGGGAATCTGCTGAAATTATTTCAGTATTAAACTTTTTAGCGAGATTGATGGCCAGGGAAGTTTTACCGATAGCGGTAGGCCCAACTACATTAAGCAAGTAATTAGTGTTCATGAAGTGGTTTTCCGCAGTTATGGCAAAATTCAGCATCATCCATATGTTTGGTTTCGTTGCAATGCGGGCAAACCTGGGTATTGGTAGGAATCTTATTTTTTTGAGCCCGGGTAATTTCAGAAGTCACAATACCGGTTGGTACGGCAATAATTCCGTAACCTACAATCATAATAAATGATGCGATAAACCTACCAAGCGGAGTAATGGGGTGAATATCTCCAAATCCCACGGTAGTAAGGGTAACAATCGCCCAATAAATACTAAGCGGAATATTATCAAAACCTCCTTCTTCTCCTTCAACCAAATGCATTACCGTTCCCATAATTACACAAATAATAAGCACGGCAAAGAGGAAAACAATAATTTTTGGACGGCTGTTACGTAAGGCTAATAAAAGTCGGTTGGATTCGCCTATATAACGTGTAATCTTTAAAATTCTAAATACTCTAAGCAATCTTAAGGCTCTTACTGCAAAAAGTAAATTATGACCCCCAAATAGAAAAGCCAGATAGGTGGGAAGGGTGGAGAGTAAATCTACAATACCATAGAAACTAAAAATATAATTTTTAGGTTTTTTAATAGCAATAATCCTTAAAATGTATTCTATGGTGAAAATTATGGTAATAATCCATTCAGCAATATAAAAATGCCAGTAATACTTTAAGTTAAGGCTGCTTACGCTTTCCAGCATTACCAGGATAATACTTATGGCGATAACAACAAGTAGAGCAACGTCAAAAAATTTACCCGCCGGGGTATCGGCTTCGTAAATTATTTCGTGGATTTTAGACTTCCAGCCTGGTTTGGGTTGCGTTCTGCTCAAAAATAGAATTTTTAGGAATTATTCAAATTTAAATAAATTGCTGAAGCATCTAAGTAAATTAAAATTTATTTAAGTAGCTGGCGCTAATGGTATAATTTTTAACCGGGAATTTCGGCGTAAATAGCTTTGAATAATATGTTGGGCGTCGCGATCGTTTTTCATAGGGGTAATTATAGATCTAATAATATCTATATTATTAATCTGGTGGTTTAAATTGAAATATCCAATTCCTTTAAATTCACCATCTTCCACCAGCAATGCACTTTTTTCGTCTATATCACGACCACGATCTATAACCAGCATATGCTGGGTTTTATAAGAATGCTGATTGATTAATGCTCTCACTTTCTCATTATAAGCTTCAGCCGATTCTTCTTTTATACAGGCACCGTTGCATTTTTCTATGGTATAATTAAAGCAGTTTCCATTGCCTTTTTCAAGATTACAGAGCCTGGGGCAGAGTTCATATTTTGTTATCCACATCTCTAAAACGTTGCGAGCTCGTTTTAAAGAAGAAAAAGTAGTGATACTATTTTTCTTACCGGCACGACCAATTTTTAAATTAATATAACCCTCGTTATCGGCAGAGTGGTAGAGGGCGTGGCTAAAGATATTCTTTTTTAAAACCTTATTGAATTTAGGCTTATTATGTTTTATCTCCTGATTTTCTTTTAAAAGTGCTGCCAGTTCGTTTCCCGTGGCTTCAAAACTAACCGAGCTAACTTCTTTCTGCATTTCACGAGCTTTACGCTGCTCGTTGGTAAAATGCTGGGTTACTCGCTTTTTAATATTCCTGCTTTTTCCAATGTAAATAATCTCACCTTCTTCATTATGAAAGTAATAAACGCCCGTAATTCCCGGTAAATCTTCAAGGATATAAACAAGCCGGGTATCTATTTGACGTTTTGATTCTAATTTTACCGCATCTTTTAGAATATTCTTTTCAATATCTTTTGCGAGTAGCATTTTAAAAAGCTTTACAGTTGCCTGGGCATCTCCACTGGCACGATGCCTGTCACTTAAAGGAATTCCAAGAGCTCTAACAAGTTTTCCTAAACTATAAGAAGCCTGGCCGGGAATAAGTTTTTTAGAAAGTTCTACGGTACATAGTGATCTTCTTTCAAAATCAAAACCAAGTCTTTTAAATTCGGTTCTAAGAATTCTATAATCAAATTTAGCATTGTGGGCTACCAGTACACAATCTTCTGTAATTTCTACAATGCGCCTGGCTACTTCGTAAAATTTTGGAGCATTACGAAGCATATCGTTATTAATTCCCGTGAGGTTAACCACAAAGGGTTGAATTGGTTTTTCGGGATTTACAAGGCTTATAAATTGGTCTACTACTTTTAAACCATCAAATTTATAAATTGCGATTTCTGTAATTCCTTCTTCGTTATATTTACCACCGGTGGTTTCTATGTCTACTACTGCGTACAAAAAAAATTTTCTATCTCTTAATAATTCCTTTCACCAAAAATATCACTCCCTATGCGTACCATATTACTACCGCAATCTAAAGCGATTTTATAATCTCCGCTCATTCCCATAGAAAGGATATTCATATTTGAATATGTCTCTTTAAAATCGTTAAAAACCGATTTAAGGTGTTCAAATTCTTTTTTAACCTGAGTTTCATCATCAGTAAAAGTGGCCATTCCCATAAGTCCTTTTACTTTTACGCGATCTAAACTTTTAAACTTTTCTGAATCTAATATTTCACGAGCTTCTTCTGCTGAAATGCCATACTTACTATCCTCTTCGGCAATTTTAATTTGCAGAAGACAATCTATAGACCGGTCATTTTTGTCGGCTTCTTTATTAATTTCTTTCAATAATTTTAAACTATCTACCGCGTGAATAAGGGAAACATAAGGCGCCATATATTTTACCTTATTTCGCTGTACGTGGCCCACCATATGCCATTTAATATCTTTTGGAAGTTCTTCCCATTTATCAGTCATTTCCTGAATTTTATTCTCTCCAAAATGTCTTTGGCCGGCCTCGTAGGCTTCTAGAAGATCTTCTGTAGGTTTGGTTTTAGAAATAGCCACTAAAGTGACATCTTCAGGCAGTTCAGTTTTATATTTTTTTATATTTTCAGAAATACTCATGCAATCAATTTTTAGTTGGTTTCAAACTCGTAGATGGTAAGGCCGTTTAAAAGTTTGGGTTCAATATAGGTGCTTTTGGGAGGCATGGTTAAACCTTCGTCGGCTGTTTCTTTTATTTCTTCAATACTTAAGGGGAGCATTCCAAAACCGACTGCAAATTCACCTTTATCTATACGGGTTTTAAGCTCAATTAAATCATTTTTACCGTGAATATAAGAAATACGCTTATCATTTCTAAGGTCTTTAATTCCCAAAATTGGCTGTAGCACTTTCTTATACAGAATATATGGGTCTAATTTAGTCAAAGAATCTCCAAATTCATAGTTTGTTTTTCGTAAATAAAGCGAATAAAATTCCCCGTCTAAATACATATTAAAATGATGCTTTTGCTGGGGTTTATAAACTTCCATCCCGTGGTTTTCAATTCTGAAATATTCATCCAATTGGATAAGAAATTCTTCTTTGGTATTCCCGTTTAAATCGGTAATGAGTCTGCTGTATTCGTGGATATTAAGGTTACTTTCTGAAATAAGGTAACTCATAAAATAGTTGTAGGGTTCTTTCCCCGTATGGTTGGAATTAGCCTTCCTGGATTCCTGTGCCAGTAAATAAGAAGAAGCGCTCCTATGATGACCATCTGCAATATACAAATGCGGCATTTGGTCAAATTCTTCTTTAATTTGACTTAATAAATCTTCCTCGTCAATTTTCCAGAGATAATGAATTTCCCGGTTTACGGTGGCAAATTCGTATTCGGCTCGAGTTTGCATAACCTGCTCAATCACCTCATTTATCTTGGAATTATCGGGATAGGTGAGCAGAACCGGCTCGGTATTAAAGCCCACTACTTTTAGATAATCTTTAAACAAAGTTTCACGGCTCGCAATTGTATCTTCGTGTTTTTTAATGAGGTTATTCTCATAATCTTCGGCACTGGCAGCAGCAATAATACCACAACAAGTAGTTTCCCTGCTTACTATTTTATAAAGATAATAGGCCGGTTTTTCATCTTTTATAAATGAATTTTCTTCCCTGAATTCCAGGTAGCGATTTTTTACCATCTGGAAGCGCTGCCCACCAGTTATCTCGTGCTGAAATTTATAACCCGGATTCAGAATATGTAAAAATGAATACGGGTTATACTGCAAAATCGCTCTTATTTCAGCTTCAGTATAATCTTCAAAAGATTTTGTAGCTACAAGGCCGGCTTTGGCCCGTTGCGGTCTAACCGCTCTAAATGGAAGTATTTTGGTCAAATTCTACAAATAATTTAGCTGAATTGTGAAGAAACCTTTTCGGCTTTTTTACTTTCAGAATAGTCATAAAAACCTTCACCAGATTTTATTCCCAGTTTCCCGGCCATCACCATATTAGTCAATAGAGGACAGGGTGCGTATTTCGGATTTTTAAAACCGTCGTACATCACTTCCAGAATTGAGTGGCAAACATCTAAACCAATAAAGTCGGCTAATTGAAGCGGGCCCATTGGGTGCGCCATTCCAAGTTTCATTACGGTATCTATCTCTTTTACTCCCGCAACGCCATTATAATAGGTTTCAATCGCCTCGTTAATCATTGGCATTAAAATTCGGTTAGCCACAAAACCGGGATAGTCATTCGCTTCAACCGGAACTTTATTTAGTTTTTCTGAAAGCTCCATAATAGCCGAGGTAACTTCGTTGCTGGTGCTGTAGCCACGAATAATCTCTACCAGTTTCATAATTGGCACCGGGTTCATAAAATGCATTCCAATAACACGCTCTGGATTAGAAACTACTGAAGCGATTTTTGTAATAGAAATTGAAGAAGTATTACTCGCTAAAATGGTTTCTGCTGAGCAATTTTCGTCCAGTTGCTTAAAGATCTTGAGTTTTAGGTCTTCATTTTCTGTAGCAGCTTCAACTACAAGATCAATTTCTTTAACACCTTTAGGGATATCGGTATACGTGGTGATGTTGTTAAGCGTTGCTTCTTTATCTGCCGCACTTATTTTTTCTTTAGAAACCATTCGGTCTAAATTCCCAGAAATAGTTTTCATTCCCTTATCCAGACTTTCTTCTGAAATGTCTATAAGGTTTACTTTGTATCCAAATTGGGCAAAAGTGTGGGCGATCCCGTTGCCCATAGTTCCTGCTCCAATAACTGCTATATTTTTCATTTTGTGTGGTTTTTTATATGAATTTCAGTTTTAAAATCGACTGAAATAGATTTTATATTACTTACTAAAACTTTCAATAACTCCGTTGGCAACGCGCAAGGCTTCAGCGCCCTGCTCCAGCGTCACTATTGGAGTGGTATTATTATTTATGGCGTCGGCAAAAGTTTCCAACTCGTCTAAAATGGCGTTGTTTGGAGAAACATCAGGATTATCAAAATAGATTTGTTTTTTTACTCCTTCTGCATTTTGCAAGATCATCGCGTAATCATCTTCTTTTTCGGGGGCGTCTTTCATTTTCACCACCTCGCATTTTTTCTCCAGAAAATCTACCGAAATATAAGCGTCTCGCTGAAAAAACCTGGATTTACGCATATTTTTCATTGAAATTCGGCTGGCGGTTAAGTTGGCCACACACCCGTTTTCAAATTCAATTCTAGCGTTGGCAATATCTGGCGTATCACTAATTACTGAAACTCCGCTGGCATTGATATTTTTCACCTTCGACTTTACTACGCTTAGAACAGCATCAATATCGTGAATCATTAAATCCAGAACTACAGGAACATCTGTGCCACGCGGGTTAAATTCCGCAAGGCGATGCGCCTCAATAAACATAGGGTTTTCAATTCGGGAAGCTACAGCTCTAAAGGCAGGGTTAAAGCGTTCTACGTGACCAACCTGGCCTTTTACGCCGTGTTTTTTTGCTAAAGCGATAAGTTCTTCGGCTTCTGCAAAAGTGTTGGTAATGGGTTTTTCTATAAAAAGATGTTTACCTGCGGTAATTGTTTTTTTAGCTACTTCAAAATGGGAAAGGGTAGGGGTTACTACATCTACCACATCTACCGCGGCGATGAGTTCTTCTATAGTATCGAATTTTTTATAACCGAATTCCGCAGAAATCTTTTCAGCATTTTCTGAATTGGCATCGTAAAAACCTACAAGCTCATATTTTTCAGATTGGTTGAGTAATTTCAAATGTATCTTTCCTAAGTGTCCTGCACCAAGCACGCCTACTTTCAGCATATTATTTAGCATTTTTCACAAAAATAGTATTTTGATTGCAAATAGTTTAGCAATAAAGAGGAGAATCTCCCCCGTTTTCGCTTGGCATCTTTGACTTCTAATGAGTATTTTTGCAGTTTAAAGGGTGAAAAAGTGATTGAAGATAACTATAGACATAAGGGGAAAAGACAGCAGTTGGTAAAAACCGTAAAGAAAAAGGGAATTACCGATAAAGCCGTTTTAGGTGCAATTGGGAAAATTCCCAGGCATCTCTTTATGGATAGTAGTTTTGAAGATCACGCCTACCAGGATAAAGCTTTTCCTATTGCTGCAGACCAAACGATTTCTCAACCTTATACAGTAGCTTTTCAAACCGAAAAACTGGAGATTGAAAAAGGCGATAAGGTTCTTGAAATCGGAACCGGTAGCGGTTATCAAACCGCGGTTTTATGTGAGCTTGGTGCAAAAGTTTACAGCATAGAACGCCAGCGAGAGCTTTATAGAAAAACAAAAATGTTTTTGAATAAAATAGGCTATCGGCCTAAGCATCTTAGTTTTGGAGATGGCTACAAAGGAATGCCAGATTATGCACCTTTTGATAAAATAATTGTAACAGCCGGCGCTCCTTTTGTTCCTAAAGATCTTTTAGGGCAGTTAAAGGTTGGAGGCAGGATGGTAATTCCTGTAGGAGACGATGTGCAAACTATGACCCTTTTTATAAGAAAATCTCCTACAGAATTCGATAAAACCGAATTCGGACAATTTAGGTTCGTGCCTTTACTTGGCGATAAGAATTAGAAAAATATAATTCAATTAAGTTAGTTATTATAGTAGGTAGAACTTATTTTAATCTTCGTGGAATATCCATACGTTCGTGTAAAATCCTTATAATCTCTATAATGTTGTTTTCCGTTTTTCGGTAAAATATTAGATGAGATTTCACTTTCGTAACTCGATAATTTTTTCGTGTTTGCTCGGCAGATTTTCCGGTCATAAAATTATCTGTTACAAATTCTATTTCTTCAATTATCAGGTTGTAGTATCTATCAGCTTGTGTTCTAGACCATTTTTTGAGTGTATAAAACCAAATATTTTCTAAATCCTCAATCGCTTGCTGACTTATACCATATTTTTTACTCATCGATATTGGAATGTAATTTTTTTAAGTGCTCCCTTGGATCAAAATTTTCTACAAACCCACTTTCTTCACCAATTTCTAAAGCTTTGATCAGTTCTAACTCTTTCCGTTCTTCTCTCTCCAATAATCTCAACGCTGATTGAATAACTTCGTTAGCCGAATTATATCTTCCAGATTTCACCTCTTCATTGATGAAATCTTCAAAATAATCTCCAAGCGATATTAAAGTGTTTTTTCCCATTTTGAAAATTTATAATCTAAATATAGCACATTTTGTTAGCGCCTCAAAACCTATAATAGTTCAAATAAAAAAGCCGGTTTAAAATATTTAAACCGGCTTTCTTTAATTTAAGCTACAATTAGCTTATTTCTTCTTCTGTTGATTTTTTTGCTGTTCTGCCTGCTCCATCATTTCCTGCATTTTCCTGGTGAACTTATTCTGCTTTTTAGGCTTTTTCTTGTTCTCCTGGATTTTCGCGTGAATTTTATCTTCATCAATAATCACATATTTAATCACCAACATAATACCAATGGTAATCAGGTTAGAGGTGAAGTAGTATAATGAAAGTCCACTCGCATAGTTGTTAAAGAAAAACAACATCATTAGCGGAGACAGGTACATAATAAATTTCATATTAGGCATTCCCGGTTGCTGGGCCTGCTGCATACTCTGTCCCGTAGTCATCATCATATATATAAAGATTGCGATAGATGCTAAAATTGGGAATAAACTCACGTGATCCCCATAAAATGGAATGTTGAAAGGTAACTCAGCTATAGTATCATAACTCGATAAATCGTCTGCCCATAAAAATCCTTTTTGCCTTAGTTGGAAAGCACTTGGGAAGAACTGGAATAAAGCATAGAAAACCGGAATTTGCATTAAGGCCGGCAAACAACCACTCATTGGGCTGGCTCCTGCTTTGCTATACAGCTTCATAGTTTCTTGCTGTTTTTTCATCGCATTATCCTTATACTTCTCGTTAAGTTCGTTAATTTCAGGTCTTAAAACCTTCATTTTAGCTTGTGAGAGATAAGATTTGTAAGTAACCGGAGAGAGTACAATTCTCACAACAATAGTCATTACAATAATCGCGATACCGTAGCTTGGGAGAACTCCGCTTAAAAATGCGAAGAATGGGATAAATACGTATTTATTGATCCACCCAAAAATTCCCCAACCTAATGGTACAATTTCATCAAGGTTACGGTCGTAATCGTTTAAGATCTTATAATCTGTTGGCCCGTAGTACCAGTTCATATTATAATTTAGCTCCCCACCATTTAATTCTAAAGGCAACTGTGCAGCAAAATCTTTAGTATAAACCGTATCTATTTCTTCGTCTTCAACAAGGTTTCGAGAAGTGAATTTACCTCGGCTAAAAGGAGTGTCGGTCAATAATATAGAGGTAAAGAAATGCTGTTTATACGCAACATAAGTAATATTCTCGTCTTCCTGTTCTTCAAAATCACCGCTTCCTAAGTAATCATCATCCCCTTCATCGTATTCATAAATGAGGTCGGTATAACGATTTTCGTAAGAAATACTTTTCGCGTGGCGGTAACCTTTTAGCTGCCAGTTCATATTGATATCCCTGGAGCTGTTAAATACGTCATTTAAGCCCTGAGATCTAATACTAAAATCCAGCATGTATTCACCCGGTTTCAGTACATAACGATATTCAAGGAATTCGTTTTCTGAAACTTTAAGCTTCATAGAGATAATCTGGTTATCTCCATTTTGGGTTACTTCGGGTTCAAAATAAAGATTTTCAGTGTCTAAAGTTCTGCCGTCTGTGGTGGTGAAATTAATGTTGAAAGAAGCATTTCCGTCTTTAATTAAATAAACCGGAATAGAATCGAAGGTTTTATAATTGGTTAACCTTGCTTCTGAAATATATCCACCTTTATTATCAATTTTAAGTTCTAAAACATCATTGGAAATTGTGGTCGTATTTTCTGTAGCCGATGGAAGACTTGCCGAATAACCAAAAGCGCCCAAACGTTCGCGAGCCTGGGCAAGCGCAGTAGAGTCGGCTCCAGGAGTTTGATTTTGTTGTTGTGGAGGTTGGTTAGCATCGGTATTGCCGGGTACTTCAACCTGTTCGGTTTCTTGTTGCGGTTCTACTTCTGCTTCAGAGGGACTGTTGGTATACAACATCCAAAGTAAAATTCCACCAATAAGTATAAATCCAATTAAGGACTGAACATCAAATTTCTTTTCTTCCATGCTTTTCTAAACTATAACTTGCTTTTGGTCAATAAGTCGGCCACTTTTATTTTTGTGCCAGACTGGCATTTTTTCTTTTTTTCGAAAAATCGAAGGCAGCCTTAATAAAGGCTATAAAGACCGGGTGCGGAGTAGCAACCGTACTTTTATATTCTGGGTGGTATTGTACGCCTACAAACCAGGGATGGTCTTTAAGTTCTATAACTTCTACCAGGCCTGTTTCAGGATTTATTCCGGTGCTTAGCATTCCTGCTTTTTCCAGTTCTTCCTTGTATTTATTGTTGTATTCGTAACGGTGGCGATGTCTTTCTTTAATTTCGCTTTTACCGTATGCTTTGTAGATTTTGGAACCTTCTGTAAGTTTACAATCCCAGGCTCCAAGTCGCATTGTTCCGCCTTTGTGAGTTACCTCTTTTTGTTCTTCCATAAGATCTATAACCGGATGTTTGGTTTTAGGATCCATTTCGGTAGAATTGGCAGTTTTTAACTTTAATACGTTTCTGGCAAATTCAATTACTGCCATTTGCATTCCTAAACAAATACCTAAAAACGGTAAATTTCTTTCCCGGGCATATTTTACCGCGTCTATTTTACCCTCTACACCACGTTCGCCAAATCCCGGCGCTACCAAAATTCCGTCTAAATTGGCGAATTTATGGTCTATGGTATTTTCATTTATAAATTCTGAATGAATGCTTTCTACATTCACCTTTACCTCATTTTCTGCACCTGCATGAATAAAAGCTTCCAAAATAGATTTATAAGAATCCTGAAGCTCAACATATTTCCCAATTAAGCCAATAGTAATTTCGGCTTTAGGATTTTTATGCCTATCTAAAAACTGGTTCCAGCGATCTAAATTTGGCGTTGTTTCATCGGGTAAATGTAATTTCTTTAAGGTAACGGTGTCCAGGCCTTCTTTCAGCATTAAATTTGGAACATCGTAAATAGTAGCCGCATCAATACTCTGGATTACCGCTTCCTGTCTCACGTTACAGAAAATAGCCAGTTTACGACGAATATCGTCTGAAAGTTCGTGCTCGGTTCTACATACCAAAATATCGGCTTTAAGTCCGCTTTCCATCAAAGTTTTTACACTGTGCTGGGTTGGTTTGGTTTTAAGCTCGCCTGCAGCGGCAAGATAGGGGACAAGCGTAAGATGAATAATTAAAGCGTTTTCATCGCCTAATTCCCATTTTAATTGGCGAACTGCTTCAATATAAGGTAAAGATTCAATGTCGCCTACAGTTCCTCCAATTTCAGTAATTACAATATCGTAATCACCATTTTGACCAAGAATCTGGATGCGATCTTTAATTTCATTGGTAATATGTGGAACAACCTGAACGGTTTTTCCTAAAAATTCCCCACGGCGTTCTTTTTCAATTACACTTTGGTAAATACGGCCGGTAGTTACATTATTTGCCTGGGAAGTATTAACGTTTAAAAAGCGTTCGTAATGGCCAAGGTCAAGATCGGTTTCGGCGCCATCCTCGGTTACATAGCATTCGCCGTGTTCGTAAGGATTTAAGGTTCCGGGATCTACGTTAATGTAGGGGTCGAGTTTCTGAATAGTGGTTCTAAATCCACGCGCTTGTAATAATTTTGCCAGAGAAGCTGCTATAATTCCTTTTCCCAGGGAAGAAGAAACGCCGCCGGTGACAAAAATATACTTGGTTTCGGCCATCTTAAGAAGTGTTTGTTGCGTTGTTTGATTCAGGGCGCTAAATTACAAAGAAGAATAGAAAAGCCGTTAATTTTAAACCTAATATTTTTAAAGTTAAAACTCTGTTTTAGACTGAAGAATACTCAGGGTTTTGGAAACTTTCTTCTTATATCTCTAAGTAATTGTTCCATCCCATTGAGTTTAAGTTCAAACACCTCACTCATTTGCTGGCCAAGTTTGCCTTCGGGGAAACCTTTTTGGCGATACCAAACCAAATAATATTCTGGAATGTCGCTTAAATAATAGCCTTTGTATTTTCCAAAATGCATTTTAGCGTGTGCAAGTTCTAAAAGTGCTTTGTGGTTTGGTTTTAAACTCATTTATTCAATAATCGGGATTGTTTAGGAAATGAATGCCTCTGCAGTTTACCATTGTTGCAAAATCGGTTGGAGCCGTGCAAACTTACTTTTGTTTAAAGGCTTTTCTATAAATTCTATAACCGCAGGGTATTCTTTAGCTTTATTACGGTCTACAGCACTGGTGCTGGAGGTAAGAATAATTATTCTATGTTCATGGCCTTTAGCTTTTAATAAATCAAGAAACTCCCAGCCATTCATTTCGGGCATATTTAGGTCTAAAAATATAAGCGTGTTTTGCCGTTCTTCCAGGTAAACCAGGGCTTCTTCGGGATTGGTAAAATCTACAACATCTTTATCGTAACCTTCTATTTCCAGGAGTTTTCGGGTAATAAAATTGGCTATGGGCTGGTCGTCTACCAGGATAATGGTGCTCATAACTTTTTTGCTTTTAGCTGGGTTAATTCCGAAGATGCCATTTCAATAACTTCTCTTAAAACCTTATCCATTTCTTCTGATGATTGTTTAAGTTTTGGTACGAGTTCTTCCCTGCAGGTTTTATCATCAAAAACTTCAAAAAGTTGTACTATACCCTGAATTCTCGATAAAGGTTCTCTCACATTATGCGCATTTAAAGCTGAAATATGCAATAATTTCTCATTTTTTTCAACCACTTCTTTAGTTCGTTCGGCAATAGTTTGTTTTTGATTTTCTACAATTTGATTGATCTTTTTATTCTGATTTTTAATGACGTCTAATGCCTGTAATAAAGACTGATTTTTATGATAAAGCTCTTCTTTTAAATAAATTTCCTGAAACTTAGCCTGGAAACTATCGCTTATTAATTTCAACATTTCAATATCGCCAACATCAAAAGCTTTATTCTTATCTGATATTAGGGAAACAGTAAAATCTACATCCATTTTTTTAAAGCTCCAACACCATAATGAGGGAGACTCTAAAGCAGTAGAATCAATTTTTTCACTTAATTGAGACGGAATTTCTTCAGTTTTAACCGGAATATTATTTTCTAAAATCTGCAATTCGTGCGAAAGTAAATTTTCTTTTGAAATAAGTTCAAATTCACCTCGCGAATTACACTGGCAATAGACCAGGTAAGACCCCGCCTGGTTTATACTAATTCTAAAAAGATGAAAATTAAGCAGATATTTTAGAAAACGCACTGAAACCTGCGAAACTTCTTCCAAACTCTTACAACGATTTAAATTGTTGCTGAATTTAGAAAAAGTTTCATAGGTAATTCTATAAACCCGGGAAGTTCTGTCTTGTAGGGATTCCATAATCTTCGGACTTATTCCGGAGTTTCCAGCAATTCGTTGTCTATTTTAATCCCTGATACATCAGCAATAGTATTCAACATATTTACTAAATCGGCCTGGGCCATTAATTCCTGGATTTCCTTTTGAGAAAAACCAGCTTTTTCCAGTTCCTCAAAATCTGCATCTGAAACTTCGCTATGATTTAGCGCCGCATTAGTTACAATTTTAACGGCAGTTCTAAAACTGGCCGGCATAGAAGGAGAATCTATATTTTCTGTAGCTTTAAAACCTTCATCTTCAGAGATCATAGCGCTCATACTATCAGCGAAAATCCCGTGAGCATGCGAGCAATAATTGCAACCCCGTTCCTTAGATACATTGTAGATAATAAGTTGTTTAAGCACATTCGGAACTTCTCCTTCCATTAAAGTATTCTTTAATTTACTCCAGTTACCTTTTAATAAAGTAGCATTGGTGCCCTGGCATTTAAACCAGTTTAAAACAAAGGGAAGTTGAAGAGTTTTTTTGGTATCGTCATAAATTTCCTGAACTTGGGGAGAGGCTTCATCATAGGAAACCATCGGGTAGCGTGCTGTAGAATTCATTCTGGTAATTGTTTATAATAGATTAGGGTTTTTTAAGGTTGTCCAAAATAAGTCAATATTTTAAAACGTCCTAAATTAATTTAGTGGTAATGGGCTTTTAACAACAGGCTGGTTTTTTAATTTTAAATCAACAAATTTGAAAAGTATATTTTTGTGATAGATTTTAAAAAATGAAGTACCAGTACCAAATAAGAGTAAGCCCAGAAGAGGCTGCAAATCAGCATAAACTTACGCAAGCGGTTTCCCGACACGGAGGCATAGCTCTAAAAGATATTACTTATGTAAATATCTTAAAGCGATCTATAGATGCCCGGCAAAAAGCCATAAAGATCAATTTAAAAGTTGATGTTTATGTAAAAGAAGCATTTAAAGAAGATAAAATTTATCTCCCAGATTACCAGAATGTAGCAACCAAAGAGGGAATTATAATTGTTGGGGCCGGTCCCGCAGGCCTGTTTGCGGCCTTGCGATGTATTGAATTAGGATTTAAACCTATAATTATTGAACGTGGAAAGGATGTTAGAACCCGTAGACGCGATCTAAAAGCTTTAAATATTGAGCATATTGTAAACGAAGATTCTAATTACTGTTTTGGGGAAGGTGGCGCTGGCACTTATAGCGATGGCAAATTATACACCCGATCTAAAAAACGGGGTGATGTAGATAGAATTTTGAAATTACTTGTTGGTTTTGGCGCTACCCCAGAGATTATGGTAGATGCACATCCGCATATTGGCACGAATAAACTTCCGGCGATAATAGCAGATATTAGGGAACTAATTATTAATTGTGGCGGAGAAGTTCTTTTTGAAACCCGGGTGACCGATATTCTGGTGGCGAATAATAAAGTTACCGGAATTAAAACCTTAAAAGGTGAAACAATTAATTCTAAAAAAGTTATCCTCGCCACAGGACATTCGGCCAGGGATATTTTTGAACTTTTACATAGAAAAAATATAAAAATTGAAGCCAAGGCCTTTGCGATTGGCGTTAGGGTAGAACACCCACAGGAATTAATAGATAAAATTCAATATAAATGTGATTCCAGGGGAGAATTTCTTCCACCTTCACCATATAGCATCGTAAAACAAATAGGCGGCAGGGGAATGTACTCTTTTTGTATGTGCCCCGGCGGAATTATAGCTCCCTGCGCTACCGCACCCGGTGAAGTTGTTACTAATGGTTGGTCTCCCAGTAAACGCGATCAACCAACCGCAAATTCGGGAATTGTGATAGAATTGAGATTATCAGATTTTAAAAATGTCGAAAAGAATCCCCTGGCAGCAATGGAATTCCAGAAGCACATAGAACAAAAAGCCTGGTTAGAGGGCGGAAGCACCCAAAAAGTGCCGGCTCAACGTTTAGTAGATTTTACCCAAGGAAAAATTTCTACAAATTTGCCGGTGACTTCTTATAAACCCGGCATTACTTCAACCGATTTAAGTGAAGTTTTCCCAGATTTTATTCATAAAACTTTACAGGAAGGTTTTAAAGAATTCAACAAAAGTATGCGAGGTTTTTTAACCAATGAAGCCGTAGTTCACGCGCCAGAATCCAGGACTTCCTCCCCGGTAAGAATCCCGAGAGATCCTTATAGTTTTGAGCATATACAAATAAAAGGGCTTTACCCCTGCGGGGAAGGCGCCGGTTACGCCGGCGGAATTATTTCTGCAGCAATAGACGGGGAGAGATGTGCCGAAAAATGCGTGGAGAGTTTACAGAATTCTTAGTATTTTGAAAGGTTAAATTATTGATAATTGTCAAGACATTAATAGTGTTGATTTTGGTTTTTTTTATCTTCATTTTTTGAAAACAACCACCATTAAAAATCAAGATTATGCCCATAGTAGGTTCCTTAATAAAAAGTCTTATAGATCTTCGTGATACTATTGTTTCTGAACCGGAAGCAGAAGAAGCCCAAAAAGAGGTACTTACAAAACTGCTTAAAAAAGCTAAAGACACCCAGTTTGGAAAACATTACGATTTTGAATCAATTTTAAAATCTGATGATATTCAAAAAACCTTTGCTGAAAAGGTGCCTTATTTTGATTATAACAAATTGGAGAAGGAATGGTGGCATAAATTACACGATGGTGAAAAGGACGTAACCTGGCCGGGAAGACCTCCATATTTTGCAGTAAGTTCGGGAACTACCGGAACAAGCAGTAAGCGTATCCCGGTTACCGATGAAATGCTGGAGTCTATTAGAAAAGCAGGAATTAAACAGGTGAGTGCCCTCAGTAATTTTGATCTTCCGCCAGATTTCTTTGAAAAGGAGATTATGATGCTGGGAAGCTCTACCGATTTGGAGAAAGAAGGAGACCATAAAGAAGGTGAAATTAGCGGAATTAGCGCAAGTAATATTCCTTTTTGGTTTCGCGGATATTATAAACCCGGGGAAGAAATTTCAAAAATCGAAGAATGGGATGAGCGAGTTCAACGTATTGCCGAAAACGCTAAGAACTGGGATATTGGAGCCCTAAGTGGAATCCCCTCCTGGTTAGAACTTATGATGAAAAAGGTTATTGAATATAATAATCTTGATAACATTCATGATATCTGGCCAAACCTAAGAGTTTACGCTTCTGGCGGAGTTGCATTTGAGCCTTACGAAAAGAGTTTTAATGCTTTATTGGGCCACCCAATTACGGTTATTGATACATATTTGGCTTCAGAAGGATTTTTGGCAGTACAGGCAAGACCTGATACCAATGCTATGAAACTTATTCTGGATAACGGCATTTACTTTGAATTTGTTCCTTTTAAGGCTGAATATATTAACCAGGATGGTTCTATTGTGGAAGATGCCCCGGTAATTTCTTTAGATGAAGTTGAAGAAGAAAAAGACTATGTACTGCTTATCAGTACCGTTTCTGGTGCCTGGAGATATTTAATTGGTGATACTATTAAATTTACCGATGTTGGACGTAAAGAAATTCGCATCACCGGGAGAACAAAATTCTTCTTAAATGTGGTTGGTTCTCAACTTTCAGTAAATAAAATGAATGATGCCGTACAGGAACTTGAAGATAAATTTGATATTAAAATTCCTGAATTCACCCTGGCTGCGGTAAGAATTGATGGTGAGTTTCATCACCACTGGTATTTGGGAACCGAAGGCGATACTCTAGAAGAAGAACTTAAAGAGGCTTTAGATGAATCGCTTAAAAATGCTAATAAGAATTATAAAGTTGCGCGTTCTAAAGCTTTAAAAGGCGTGAAAGTGACTAAAGTACATCCCGATATGTTCCCTGAATGGAATGCCGCTAATAAGAAAAAAGGCGGGCAGGTAAAAATGGAAAAAGTTATGGACGAGGAGAAATTTGCAAAATGGGAAAAGTTTGTAAAAGAACAAAAAGCCTAATCGTCGTCTTCGTCAATTTCATCAATTAAAGCCATAATTTCTTCCTGCGAGAGGTAAAGTTTTTTGATTCTTGCCTTATAGGCATCAGCAAGGTGGGTGTGGTTTAAAATAAAATCTTTAGTGGCAATAATATATTTTCCAAGTCCGTGGTTTACGGCATAGGTGTCTGCGGCTCTTTCGGCTTCCTGAATATATCTTTTTGAAGTAAGGTATTTAATTCCAAACCATACCATATTCGCTGCACTACGTTCACGATAATCCATAATGTGCCCCAGCTCGTGGCCAATCCAGCCAATAAGCACCTCTGACGGAACATTTTTTACATCAAAGACTTCATCTTCAATTTTAATGTGTTCGCTTATCATTACAAAATAAGAACGATTTTTTTTATTCTTTAGTAATCCCGAAACTTTTGGCTGTGCCTGCATAAAAGACTTCTGAATCTTCTTTTTGAATTTGAATTCAATTGGGGTGTTTTTTAATTCCGGATAGTGCGAAAGTGCTACGTAAGTTTCTCTCCAAATTTCATCTGGGACAATTTTATTTTCAAACTTTAAAGTATCTTTTTGTTTCATTTGTTCCTGGGCATAAAGCGCACTCCAATTCCATTGGCAAAAAAGAATTGCGGTGATTAGAAAAAAATATTTTTTAAGTGTAGAATTCAAATTAGCTTTTCTGTATAAAGCTAAAAATATAGTAAACCAGCTGGTTTCGCCAAGAAAGTTCTTATAAAATAAACATAAAAAAAGGCCATCTATACAGATGACCTAATTTTATATCGATTTCTAAAACTAATTTAGAAATTATCCCTGCATTAGCTGTTGTAATCTCTGTTGTAGTTCAGTATCGGTTTGGAGTGCCATTGCGATTTTCTCGTAACGTGCAACATCAAGACCTTCTTCTGAAATAGCATTTTCCATTTCTTTCTGAAATTCGCCTTGCATCCCTTCAATTTCTGAAACAACTTCTTTGTGCTTTGTCAGTTCATCTTCAGTAGCATCAACCTCGGTATTTGGGTCTAAAGAAGCCTGGTGAATTTCATTAAAACGCTGAATGTCAAATCCGCTATCTTCTACTTTCCTCGCCATCTCCTGTTGCGCCTGTTGGTTTACCATTCTAATTTTCTGGTAAGCATCAGCAAATTTAGAAAGCTCCTCGTCACTAACATCTATATCTACAGTTTGCTGTTGTTGCTGTGGTAGTTGTTGAGTTTGGGCAAATACATTTGCTGATCCTAATAATGCAAAAGCAAATAATAAACCTGCAATCTTTTTTGATTTAATCATAATCGTTGTTTAAAGTTTTTAATGAGGCACAATCTAAAAAGATCATATTGCTACACAAAAGATATTGATAATTAATTTCGGTTTTTTAGAGAAACTTAACTCAAATTGAGAGCCTTGTTAAATTTCTGCTCTAAAATCCCCGGGCAGAGATTACTTCCAGATTAATTGGTTCTCCTATGTCTTCTTCCAATTGTTTTTTGATGTCTCTCATTTCATCCCCACTTAGGTTTTCTGGTCCTACCAGGGTAAGAGAAACCCGCAAGGGATCTCCAAACCTAACTTTCACGTCTCTAATCACTAATTCGTTTACAGTAGAGCCTTCTAGTTCCCGCGTAATACTGGCTTCTTTTTTAATTCGGTTAAAAGAAAGGGAAAGAGGAACCATTACCATACCAATTAAAATTAGGGTATAAACCAAACCGAGTTTTGCTCGTTTAAAAGGTGCAAAACCAAGAATAAGAAAGGTGATCCCGGCAAACATAATAATACCCGCAAGGTTAGTTAGATATAATAAAAAAGCTCCTGAAAATACCTGCCAATCCCACCAACCAATTCCAATTCCCGACACCGCCAATGGTGGGACCAGGGCAACTGCAATAGCTACTCCCGCGAGACTTTTTGCAATTCCTTCTTTGGCATGTGCATATGCTGCCGCAACCCCAGAGGCTACTGCAATTCCCATATCTAAGAGGGTGGGGGATAGGCGCGCATCAATTTCAGAAGTAATTAATTTTATTGGAATAATGAGTGTAACACCCGAAGAGAATAAAAGCGAAACCCCTGTTCCAATTAGAATGGTGATAATTCCTCTCTTCAGCATATTGGTATCATAACGAACCATCCCCATCGCAAAAGAAACGATAGGTGAAATAATAGGGGCCAGAATCATTGCTCCAATAATAACGGGAGAAGAATTAGCGAAAAGCCCAAAAGTGGCGATAAGTGTTGAAAGGATCATCATTACCACATAAATAGAGGTGGTTTTTGAGTTTTCCCGCAATACTTTAAACAGTTCCTGGAATTCCTCGGTGGTGGCTCGAGGAAAAATTGGTAGGGTACGTTTGGTTAACTCTTCACGTTTTTCACCCGTAGGCAGCGTATCGGTCTTATTGCTCTTTTTAAGGTTTGCTTCATCTTTTTCTGTGCAATATTTACTGGCTTGTGCCAGGCACAAAGATTCGGGTTCTACCCTAAGTAATATTTCTTTGGCTTTTTCTTTTTCTCCATCTATAGTAAATTCTATTTCAGAAGAATTTTTAATGTGCAGTTTGGCAATTTTTATTCTTCCAATAAAGGAAGGCGTTCTGTCTAGTTGCTTACCGCCCGGAAGTAAACTGCGCAATAAAAACCAGATTAATTGCAATAAATTAGTTGGCGAAATTATAAGTGTAGTAAACATTCCATCGTTCAAAGAACTTTCGGAAACCAGTCTTCTGGCTACCACCGAGCTTAAAGCATGTTCTACTACAATTATTCCCAGTGCCGAAGTATGAATTATTTTTTCATCTTCAGAACTTATTACATACGAGTTATGCGAAAGGGAAGATAGATGTCTTATGTTTTTGAAAAATGTATAAACTTCTCTAACAAAATTGTTGTTTTGATGATCTTCAGTGAAAATAAAAACATTTCCAATATTCACCGACTGGAAAATGGGAATATCGTTACAGTAGAGCATATCCAGGTTATGCGCTTCTTCATTTTCCAGAATTTCTTTTATAACTTCCTTAGGGTCGTTGGCAATGCCTAAACCTTTGGTAGTATATGTATTTTCTGGGTGAGGGAGAATTCCAACTTTGTGGTTTTGCTTCGCGGCTTTTGGTAAAAATTCCCTTAGAAATTCATCGCTTAAATAAGTAACTATTATATCGTCTTTTCCTGCTTCAAATTCGGTTTCAGGGTAATCTATGGTTTGTTTTTCGGTATTTTCTAATAAGGGAAAAATATCATTTTCCACAGTTTCCCTATCATCAGGATGATGTAAAATATACAGCATAGTTTTCTATTGCGATTGCAAGCGCCAAGATAAGGCTTTTTGAAATCGGCACTAAAAGTTTAACCTGAGTTTTTGAGTTCTCCCCTAAGAATAATATAAGCTTACTCTTCCTCTTTTAAATATTTATCTAAAAATTGTTTTATTTGCCTGTAACCTTCAATTTCATTTTCCTTTTTTATGAATCCATGACCTTCATCTTCAAAAACAACATATTCTACCGGTACATTATTTTCTTTTAGAGCTGCAACAATTTCATCTGATTCAACCTGAAGCACTCGAGGGTCGTTAGCGCCCTGTAAAACCATAACGGGATTTTTAACCTGTTCAGCGTGAAAAAGCGGTGATTTATTATAAAGTGCTACCGAATCTTTTACAGGATCTCCCATTTTTTCGTAAAGTGCTTCGCGGAATGCTTCCCAGTAAGGCGGAATAGATTTTAAGGTACGCAACCAGTTAGTCACCCCAAATATATTTACACCTGCTTCAAACTCATCTGGAGTAAAGGTCATGGCCGCCATCGTCATATAACCACCATAGCTGCCTCCAAGAATTCCTATTTTTTCTGAATCTATATATTCCTGTTCCTGCAGCCATTTTTTACCCCAAATACAATCTTTTAGATCTTCCTCTCCGTGTTTTTTATCGTCCATTTTAAAGAAAGTCTTTCCATAACCGCTACTACCACGATTATTTACAGCTAAAATTGCATAACCCTGATTTACCAAATACTGGATTAAAGCTGAATAACCTACCCGGGATTGCCCTCCGGGTCCGCCGTGAACCCATACCAGGGCGGGAACTTTATTATCTTTTGTAGCTTGATGAGGTTTGTAATAAATAGCGGGAATTTCCAGTCCGTCAAAAGATTCGTAGCGTACAACTTCAGCTGAAACCAGATCGTCGGGATTTATGTCAGGGTTTAAAGTATTGGTTAATTTCTTTAAATCTCCCGATGAAAAATTATAAACAAATAGATTATTAGGAGCTTTTGCGGTACCAATGGTAAGCCGCATTAGTTCTTCACTATCAGAAATATTTACTGCTACAATATCTTCATTTTCCATATCGGGAAGATCAACTTCCTCACCGGTTTTGGTATTTTCAATAATTAAGCTGTTTTTCCCGTCTTCATTAATGCCTATAACCCTGTATTTATCATTTTCACTAAGATAACTATACATTACGTCCCAGTTGGTCTCAAACAAATTGCTGCTTTGGTCAGTTTCAAGATTATATGCTATTAAACTTTTAAATTCCCTACCTGCATTGGTAATGTAATAGAAATGTTCATCATTTTTATCAAAACCGGAAGCTGAATATTGAGCTGATTCTTCAGAAAGTTCTGTCATTTCTTCGGTTTCTAAATTTTATAAATACAGCTTATTTTCACTGGTGGTAATAGATTTGGTAAGGGCAATTAATTTCCCGTTGTGAGAAATATCTTCAAAAGAGAGATTTTCTTCATTTTTATAAATTAACTCACTTTCCCTGCTTCGCATATCCATTTCGTATAAATCAAAAAACTGCGGATTCCTTTTATTTGAAAGATAATAGAAACCGGTTTTCTCATTGTTCCATCCGGCAAATTGTGCTTTTTCATTTTCTCCGGGAGTAAGATCGGTAGGAGTTTCATTTGGCTCAAGCAGGTAAATATGGTTGATTTCATTTCCGCCTTTATCTGCCGAGTAAAGGATATTCTCAGAATTTGGAACATAATCTATAGCGAAATAAGAATCTTCTTCAGAAGAAGTTATTTGTTGCATTTCTGCGGAAGAAATATCAATTTCAAACAAATTAAAAATTCCACTTTTGTCAGAACTTACCAGTAGTTTATCTTCATCAGGAGAAAAATAACCTCCGCCTATCCGGGTATTTTCATAAAACTGTTCAATGCTATAATCTTCGGGTTCCTGGTTTTGTTGCGCAAATACGGGGAGGCTAAGAAAAGCCATTAGGTAAACAAAATATTTCATAATTAGAAGTTTTGGTTGGTTATGTGGTTTGATAATCAGTAATTTAAATAAACTAAATTTACGTAATTTTCGCTGAACTGGTTTATATAGCCTATTTTTTGCAAAAAGTGGGGTTTATCACTATTTTAAAGAAAAAATATCTAAGTATGAAAAATAAGAATCTAACTTCAATTATATTATTTGCCGCTACTACAGCTTCAAAAGAGTTTAACTTTAGAAAAGATCACGATACTATAAGGGTAAAAGATCTAAAGACTTCCGTAAAGTTTTACAAAGATATTTTTGGGTTAGAACAAATAGATAACGGTGGCCTTGGAGACCATATTAAATGGTTTAAGCTGGGTAATAATGTACAGCTGCATTTGGTGGAAAGCGATACGGAAATAGAGAAAAATAAAGGTTTTCACTCTGCTTTTAATACCGAGAACCTATCGGAATTTATGGAATTCCTTAAAGATAAGAACATTCCTTTTGAAAACGGGAAAGGTGAAAAAAACACGATTACCAACCGCCCGGACGGGGTTAAACAAATTTATTTTCAGGATCCCGATGGATACTGGATAGAGGTGAACGACAGTAAGGTTTAGCTTTTTACCGCATATTCCTTTTTAAGCAAGCCAAGTTCTTCAATAGTTTTTAAAACACCGTTTTCGTTGTTATCAAAATTGGTTAAATACTTACTTGCTTTAATTATCTCGGGATGCGCGTTTTTCATTGCGTAGCTATATTTCGCGTTTTGCATCATTTCCAGGTCATTGAGATAATCTCCAAAAACCAGGGTTTCTTCAGAAGAAATATTTAATTCTTCCTGGATACCGCTAATTGCATTTCCTTTATTTGCAGTAATAGAAGTGATATCTATAAATACATGGGCGGCAATTGCTACTTTATAATCAGTGGCATATTCTTCTAAATGCGGGTAGGTATTTTCTTCAACCCCATTAAAATTACAAAAAGTTACTTTTAAAAATGTGTCGTCTACCTGGGTGAGATCGTCTACTTTTTTTATCTTTTTATAAAATTTGTTGATTTCGTTAAAAAAGCTATCGTCTTTACTTTCTATATACGCCGAATTTTTCCCGCAAAGTACTAAGTGTGTATTAGAAAGTTCCCTACCTTTTCTTACAAAATCCATCGCGGCTGTTTTGTCTAAAGGGTTTACATACAGATCTTTTCCTTTATGCACTACGTGAGTACCATTTTCGGCAAAAAACATCATTCGGTCTTTAATTCTTTCAAATTTGCTCTCCAGATTGTAAAACTGCCGGCCACTTGCCACAGCGAACATTATTCCTTTATTATTAAGTGATTCTTCTATCTCCCAAAAATCTGGATGTATCTCGTGCTCGTCGTTCAACAAAGTTCCATCCATATCGGTCACAATCAGTTTTATCATAGCGCAAAATTAAGCTGCAAATATAAAAGATTAGAATTGGGTATAAGTTAAGAAAGCATCAAATGTCCTACTATCTAAATAGAAATTCTTGATGTATGTCTTTGATTCCCAAAAAGCTGAAGTGGTATTCGCTATTTTTATTTAAAATAATTATAAATAAGCTTTTGAAAAAGGGATTTCGTTTTTACATTTGCCGCGTATTTAAATCCAATCTAAATAAAAACACTGACTAATGAAGCTTTCAAATAGCCTGATTATGTTCTTTCTTTTAGCTATTCAAATTAGCTTTGCACAAAATAACGGTGCAATTAAAGGAAATGTAGTAAATAATGCAGCAAACCCGCTGTCTAATGTTAATGTTGAAGTTAAAGGCCTTCAAATTGGTGATGAAACCAATAATAGGGGAGAATTTACATTAAGAAATATTCCGGAGGGAAACTATACACTACAAATTTCTTATGTAGGGTATGAGACCCAGAATTTAAAAGTTAGCGTACAGCCTGGCGCAACTACCAATATTCCTTCTATTGTTTTATTAGGAAAGGAAGAGCAGTTGGGAACCGTGGTTTTAAGGGGAAATGGAAACGGAAATAAATTTACCCGAAATACCAGCGTGAGTGTAGCAAAGATGCCACTTAAAAAGATCGAAAATCCACAGGTTTATAATAATATTACCGCTGAGCTTTTACAGGAACAGGTAATTACCAATTTTGACGATGCGATTAAAAACGCTTCAGGACTTACCAAACTTTGGGAATCTACCGGCCGTGGAAATGATGGTGCAGGATATTTCTCGCTTAGAGGTTTTCCTGTGCAACCAACTTTAGTAAACGGTTTGCCGGCACTAACTAACGGGAGCCCAGATCCTGCCAATATGGAAAATATTGAAGTAATTAAAGGCCCGTCTGGAACACTTTACGGAAGTAGCCTGGTGTCTTACGGTGGTTTAATTAACATCACCACCAAAAAGCCTTATAATTATTTTGGCGGAAATGTTTCTTACACTTTAGGAAGCTTCGGACTTAACCGTGTAACTGCCGATGTTAATACTCCGCTTGATGAAACCGGTGATGTTGCTTTAAGAGTAAACACTGCTTACCATACCGAAAACAGTTTTCAGGATGCCGGCTTTAATAAATCTTTATTTGTAGCGCCTTCGTTAAGCTATAAAGTAAATGATAAACTTTCATTTTTTATAAATACTGAATTTTACGATTCTGAAAGTACAAATCCTTTAATGTTATTCGTAGATAGAGGTGCACCGCTTAGAGCTACCAATATAGAAGAATTAGGTTATAACAACGAGCTTTCTTACACCAGTAACGATCTTACTGTAGAGAACCCCACTTTTAGCCTGCAGGCGCAAATGAATTATGAACTTTCTGATAGCTGGACTTCTCAAACGGCAGTTTCAACAGGATCGGCTAAAGCATTGGGGAATTATTCATATTTATATGAAACTACTCAGTTTAATCAGGGTAGAGAAGAGGTGCCTGGTGAAGCAACAAATTTAGATGAAGGACTTGTGTTTTCCCGCTACATTAGTAATCAAAATTCTACAACTATAAGTAATGATATTCAGCAGAATTTTATCGGAGATTTTGAAATCGCAGGAATGCGTAACCGCACGGTAGTTGGTTTAGATTATTTCAATAGAAAAGTAATTGATAACAATAGCGGATATGTTGGAAATGGTGAGGTTTATACTGGTAAGGCCAGCCTTCAGAATGTAAACGAAAGTGTTTACGATATCTACGAGCCTGAAAACTATATCACCAATTACGATAGCGGAATTCTAAGTAAAGAAGGTGTAGCCGGCTTATTAGAAAACGTAAATAGGAATAATAATATCGCTGAAGAAGATATTTATAGCGCCTATATTTCTAACGTTCTTAATTTTACTCCGCAATTGGCTGTAATGACCAGTCTAAGATTAGACCAGTTTGAAACTGAAACCAATAGCCAGACCGCACTATCTCCAAAATTTGGAGTGGTTTATCAACCGGTTTTAGATAAAGTAGCGCTATTCGCAAATTACATGGATGGTTTTAGCAACGTGGGCCCAAGACAGGTAGATAACCTGGAGACCGGAGAAACAAGAACTATAGTTTTTGATCCTGAAAGAGCAAAACAATTTGAAGTTGGGACCAAATTAAACCTGCTTAAAAATCATCTTTCTGCTACCTTAAGTTATTACGATATCCAGGTTTCTAATATGGTAATGCAAGATGCTGAAAACCCTTTTAATCTTGTTCAGGATGGAGAGCAATATAGCCGCGGATTTGAAGCCAGTCTTACCGCCAGCCCTTTTGAAGGTTTAAATTTAATTGCAGGATTTAGCCATAACGATAGCGAATTAACTGAATCTGATCAAACTGATTTTCTTGGAAGAAGACCGGAATCTGCTGGGCCGGAAACTTTAGCTAACTTCTGGGCAAGCTATCGTTTTGTTCAGGGAAATCTTAAAGGTTTCGGACTTGGTTTTGGCGGAAATTATGCTAGTGAGAATATGATCTTTAACCGTCAAACTGCTGGTATTTTTACTCTTCCTTCTTACACGATTTTAAATGCTTCATTATTCTATAATGTAGATAAATTTGGAATTAATTTGAAGTTGAATAATCTTACCAACGAAGAATATTATACCGGTTGGTCTACAATAAATCCTCAAAGACCAAGAAACTTTGCGGCGAGTTTAACTTATAATTTCTAATTAAATAAATTAATATGGTCACCATCAAAATTGTTTTGAGTTTTGGTGGTGGCCTATTTATATGCAGAAAAAAACAAAAAATAAAGGATTAAAGAAGTGGATTGCAAAACTTCATTTGTGGCTGGGACTGGGTTCCGGTCTTATTGTTTTTATAGTAGCAGTTACCGGATGTATTTTTGTTTTTCATGACGAGATTAAGGACATTACCCGCGATTATCGCAAGGTCGCCTCTCAAGAATCAACATTTGTAGCGCCTTCAAAACTTCAAAAAAAAACAAAATCGCTTTTTCCTGAAGCCCAACCGGGAATGGTTGTTTACCAGGGCAGGGACCGTTCAGCTTTTGTTTATTCTGTGATAAATGAGGTGCCGCATCATATTTATTTCAATCCCTATTCTGCTGAATTTCTTCAGAAAGAAAACCTGGAAGACGATTTTTATCTAATTGTAGAAGATTTACATATGCATCTCTGGCTTCCGGAGAAAATTGGAAAACAGGTAGTAGGAATTTCTACATTAATTTTCGTTTTCATGCTTATTTCTGGAATAGTGCTTTGGTGGCCGAAAAAGCGAAAAAACTTCAAGAAACGTCTTCAAATAAGATGGGATGCCAAATGGCGCCGTGTAAATTACGACTGGCATAGTATAACCGGATTATATATTTCACTTCTGGCTTTGTTTATAGCCATTATGGGACTTAGTTTTTCTTATGAATGGATGAATCACGGCCTGTACGACGTGGCAAATCTATGGCAGGAAAAACCGGAAGACCGGTTAAATATTCAAATTGAAGATGCTAAATATTCTGAAAACGCCCTGGATATTGCAATAGTTGAAACCTTAAAACAACGGCCTGAAGATGAAATGTTTTTTGTGTGGGAACAGGGTGGAAGCGCACCAATAACTACAGGATCTTATCCTGAAGCTCTGGATTATGATCACCAATCTAACTTTTATTTTCATCCGGAAACCGGGGAATTATTGAAAAATCACGAATACTCTAGCAAAAGTGCCGGGATGAAATTACAGGAAATGACCTTTGGTTTACACACGGGCCAGTATTTTGATCTACCCGGAAAAATAATCGCATTTTTTCTAAGCTTATTTGTAGCCGCTCTTCCCGTTAGCGGATTTATAATTTGGTTTGGTCGTAGGAATAAAAAAAAGTAAGCCAAAAGCTTAAAAAAGTATCCAGTCTACAATTCCGCCTACAATGGCTATAAAAACAGCCAACCATAACGATGGGAGAAAACCTTCGGTCTTAAAATCGCTACTAAACTGGTCGGCAATTTCTATAATAATCGCGTATGCAATAACCCTGGTTATAAATCCTAATCCCAGGAAATAAAAAATCCCGAAAGTGGCTACGTTCAGTAATAAAGTGAGGACCCAGCTTAATAAAAAACTCAGCACTCCAATAATTAATGCTACAATAATAGCCGTTTTAAAGCCGTCTAATTTTACCTTGGGCATTATATTAGCCGCGGCGAGTAAAACCAGGGCATCTATAACAATATGCACTATCCATTGAAGCATGGCTTTCTATATTTTTTGGTTAGGTTATTTAAAGATAGAAAAATTTAGCCAAAAACTTAAAAGCAATTTTACTCGATAATCGAGATTTCCCTGCTAAATATCAGGAGCTGCGCGGTAGTTTATTTAGGGTGTTTTTCTAAAGTAGTAGGTTGCTGATTGGTAAGAATCTCCCAAATAGCTTTAAAATTAGCCAGTTGTTCGCGGCGTTTAATAGTTTCAGAAGAGGTATATGCAACGGGAGCGGCTTCTAATCCTTTATAGTCGGCATCCAGATTTTTAGCAATATAAAGACTTCTGGGTAAGTGAAATTTTTGCGTGATTACTATGGCGTCTTCGATTTCAAAAACAGATTTTGCTCTAAACATACTATCGTAAGTATCAAAGCCAGAATGATCTAAGATAATATCTTCAGAAGAAACTCCTTTTTTCAATAAATAATTTTTAATGGCATTTACTTCATCATAATCATCGGTTCTATGATCGCCACTCACCAGAAAATTTTCAATCTTATTTAACTTATAAAGTTGGTAAGCAGTTTCTACCCGATCTTCAAGAATTGGAGATAATTTTCCATCAGCATGTACACTAGCGCCAAGAATTATTCCTGTTTTTGCTGAAGGAATCTGGGTGATTTCAGAATAGATTAGGCCAGAAGTTTCTTTTTGTACATAAGCTTCTAATCCAAATATTATAAGGATGCTTATAATAACAAAAAGTGCAAAAGCGAGAATTAGTTTTCTAAACAGCTTCATAAGGCGGCGCCAATTATAAAACGAAGATAAAGAATTATAGTTTACCTATTTGTTTAATTTATTGAGGAAGCTTTATGCATAAAAAGTGATTGATTACCTTTGAAAGTCTTAAAAGAATACTTGAAACATGAGCAATATAAAAGCTTTACAATGGCGTTATGCCACTAAAAAGTTCGATCCGCAAAAAATTCTCTCTATAGAGAAAATAAACATTCTTAAAGAAGCCTTTAATTTAACTGCTACCTCTTATGGCTTACAACCTTTAAAAATGGTTGTGGTGCGTAATAAAGAATTGCAGGAGCAATTAAAAACTGCTTCCTGG
Source organism: Salegentibacter sp. BDJ18 (assembly GCF_017579965.1). Classification (NCBI taxonomy): domain Bacteria; kingdom Pseudomonadati; phylum Bacteroidota; class Flavobacteriia; order Flavobacteriales; family Flavobacteriaceae; genus Salegentibacter; species Salegentibacter sp. BDJ18. The sequence goes on along the minus strand of NZ_JAFLQX010000025.1, from coordinate 71,456 downwards.
GAGCAGCAACAGTTAAACACTGCGTCTCACGTTTTAGTGATTTGTATTGAAAAGAAAGTTGATAAGAATTTTATTGAAAAATACTTTAAAAGGGTAAAACACATACGCGAAACTCCAGATGATATTTTAGATCCTTTTAAAAAATCTTTGGTAAATAGTTTTGAATCTAAAGCCGAAGAAGAAGTGCACGCCTGGGCACTAAATCAGGCTTATTTAACTTTGGGAACACTTTTAACCGTTTGTGCTACCGAAGAAATAGATGCCTGCCCAATGGAAGGTTTTGAACCCGATAAATATGATGAGCTCTTAAATTTAGGAGAACGCAATTTAAGATCGGTTCTGGTTTTACCGGTAGGTTACCGTGCAGAAGACGATATGTTTTCTGAATTTAAAAAGGTGCGAAGACCTTTAGATGATGTGATTATTGAAGTAAATTAATAATTCACGTACCGGGTAATTTCAAGTCCGTAGCCAATCATCCCAACCCGTTTGGTTTGTTGAGAGTTTGAAAGCAACTTGATTTTATGAATTTCCAGATCGTGTAGAATCTGTGCACCAATTCCAAAATCTTTATTATCCATATTAATAGGCGGAGCTTTAACTTCGCCTTTTTTCTGGCGTTCTTTTAGCTCTGCAAGTCGTGGTAAAAGATTTAAAGATTGTAATGCAGGATTTATAAAAACAATTGCACCGCGGCCTTCCTCGTTTATAGCCCTAAACATATTATCCAATTTCTTGTCGGCATCATTGGTTAATGTTCCAAGAATATCGTTATTAATTAGCGTAGAGTTTACCCTAACCAGAATTTCTTCATCGTTTTTCCAGCTACCTTTAGTAAGTGCTAAATGAACCTGATTATTTGTAGTTTGACGATAAGCCCTTAATCTAAATTTCCCAAAACGGGTATCTAAATCAAAATCTTCTTTCTTTTCAATTAGAGAATCGTGTTGCATTCTGTAAGCAACAAGGGCTTCAATAGAAACAATTTTAAGATCGAATTTCTGGGCAACTTCCATTAACTGAGGGAGTCTTGCCATAGAACCATCTTCATTCATTATTTCTACAATAACTCCTGCAGGTTCAAAACCGGCAAGCCTGGCAAAATCTATAGCAGCTTCGGTATGCCCTGTTCTTCGTAATACGCCGCCTTCTTTAGCTTTAAGCGGAAAAATATGCCCGGGACGGTTAAGGTCTATGGGTTTGGTTTCAGGATTTATTAAAGACTGAATGGTTTTAGCCCTGTCTGAAGCTGAAATTCCTGTAGTAACACCCTTACCGCGTAAATCTACCGAGATGGTAAAACCGGTTTCCATAGGATCGGTGTTGTTACTTACCATCATTTCCAGTTTCAGGTTTTTACAACGTTCTTCAGTAATTGGTGCACAAATGAGTCCGCGGCCGTGAGTAGCCATAAAATTGATCATTTCCGGAGTCACTTTTTCTGCGGCGGCAACAAAATCTCCTTCATTTTCCCTGTCTTCATCATCTACCACAATAACAACCTTGCCTTCACGGATATCGTCTATTGCTTCCTGAATGCTGTGAAGTTTAAGCGGAGTTTGGGTAGTGGTTTCCTGAGCCATGTTATGTGTTATTTTGGGCTGCAAAGATATTTAATCTATTTTTCTTTTCGGCTTAATAATACCAGCTTTTTTAAGAGCTTTACGTATAGGTTCGGTAATATTATCAAAAGCAAAAAGACCCTGGTCTGTAGTAGCTCTGTAGGTGAGATAAATTCCTAATGGTAACATAATTAAAGTAGAAAGCCAGGTGGCCAAAAACGGACTTACACTACCGTCTTCGGCGCTGTTTTTAGCAAATATGCCAATAAAGTGATAGGTAAGAAAAAGTAGAACAGCAACAACCATAGGTAATCCCATCCCGCCTTTTCTAATTATAGCGCCTAAAGGTGCACCCACAAAAAATAAGATAATACAGGCAGCGGCCAGCACATATTTTTCGTGTAGGGCTATTTCAAATTTGTTGATTTGTTTAGTAGAATTTTTTAACTCAGATTTTTTAATATTTAAATGAGAAAGTGCCCCATTGATAGACCCAAGCGAGAGATTAACAATTTGAATAGCCTGGTAGGTATCGTATTCTTCCAGAATTGTATTTTCTATTTCTTTTATAGAATCTGACGGATTAAGATTTACTTCGATTTTATCAAAATCTGTTCGGCGGTACATATTTTCGCTAAGATTTCTTTTCTTTTCGTTATGAGCGGTAGAAAATGAATCTATACTTTGCTTGAGTTCAGAAATATTAAGCATTCCCTGGGTGTTACTGTAACTCTCATCTTCCAGGTCTACATTATTAAAATCTGAAAGATCCAGGTTTATGGTATATTCTTCAAAATAACTCTTGGCGAAAGGTTTATTTCTTCTTTTAGAATAATCTGAAGGTTGAATTTCGTCGTAATAATTACCGTCTTTTAGAATTAGAGAAAGTACCTCAGAATCTGTACTGCCCATTAATTCACCTTCTTTGGCCTTCATTACGGTAAAGTTTCCGCTACGGGCAGTTTTTTTATGGATAATAACATCGGTTAGATACTGGCCGTTATCGCCACTTTTATCGTCAACTTTAATATTTATGGTTCCCAAATCGTTAAAAACCCCTTCGGTAATGGCCATTGCCGGTTTTAATTTGGCAATATTTTTCCTAAGATTTATAGATTTATATTCTGCGGCGGGAATAACATTATTAGCAAAAAAGAATGCAGTAACGCTTACTAAAAGAATGAATAAAGTTAAGCTACGCATAGCTCTTTGAAGTGAAATCCCCGAAGATTTCATTGCCGCAAACTCATAATTTTCGGCAAAATTACCAAAAGTCATTATGGAAGTAAGCAGGATAGTAAGTGGTAAAACCAGTGGCACCAGTTTGGGAGAGAAATAGAGAAGGAATTTAAGAATAATTTCAGTATCCAAATCTTTCCCGGCCAGTTCACCTATGTACAGCCAAATGGTTTGGAGTACAAAGATGAACATTAAGATAATAAAAACAGTAAAAAACGTTTTTAGGTAACTGGTGAGTATGTACCGGTCTAATATTTTCAATTTAGTCTAATCTATTGATGTAAAAATCTTCGTAACGATCTTCTTCAAAGGTAAAAAGGTTTTGTGCCAGTTCCTGGTCGGTTTTAAAGCTTTTTACGGTAATAGTTATTTTGGTGTTATTATCCTGAGTTTGGATAAGATTATAAATATGCTTGGTTTGACTGTCTATTCCCAATAGGATATTCTTAACCTCGGCATCACTATCTTTTGGAGTTAATTTTACATATTGAATTTTACGGCCATTCAAGTTTTGAGCGGCATCCATCTCATAATTGTAACCTTCTTCATAAAAGGTGAACATTTTTGACGGAGTGATATTATTTTCTTCCTCTTCAACATAGGTAGAAATATTTATCTCTTCGTCTTCAGGAATAATGGTATAAATTTTCTCTCCATCAAACATTTGGGTAGTTCCCATTAAATTTAGTACATATTTTTCTCCTGCAATACTTACATCCCCACGGGTTTCCTGGTTTACATTCGCTGCATTATTTTGTAGGGTGTATTTAAAATCTATCACCATATTGTCATAGCTTTTAACTTTAGAAGAAACTTCTTTTAAAAGGTTTTCAGCTTTTTGAGAATTCTGGGCGCTTAAGCTCAGGGTGAAAACAGCGAGCGTAATTAAAATTAAATTTTTCATCTTAGTAATTAGGTGTATTATTCTTCGTTTAATAATTGATCTAAAGCTGCAAGATCTGTCACTAAAACCTGTCGGGCTTTACTTCCTTCAAAAGGTCCTACAATGCCGGCTGCTTCTAATTGATCTATAATCCTACCGGCGCGATTGTACCCTAATTTTAGTTTACGTTGCAGCAAAGAAGCAGAGCCTTGTTGAGCCGTAACGATCACCTCGGCAGCTTCTCTAAAGAGTTTATCTCTTTCGCTTACATCTATATCAACACCTGTGCCACTATCGTCTGCTTCGTAGGCAGGAAGTTGGTGCGCTTCTGGATAAGCCTTTTGCGAACCAATAAATTCTGTTATTTTATCCACTTCAGGAGTGTCTACAAAAGCACATTGTAAACGCCTAAGTTCATTACCCTGGGTAAAAAGCATATCTCCACGACCAATAAGCTGATCGGCTCCCTGGCCGTCTAAAATCGTCCTGGAATCTATTTTTGAAGTTACCCTAAAAGCAATTCTAGCCGGGAAGTTGGCTTTGATAATACCCGTAATTACGTTTACCGATGGCCTTTGTGTAGCAATTATTAAGTGAATCCCAATGGCCCGGGCCAGCTGTGCTAAACGGGCAATTGGGGTTTCTACTTCTTTCCCGGCGGTCATTATTAAATCGGCAAATTCATCTACCACTAATACAATGTATGGCAGGAATTTATGGCCGTTTTCGGGATTTAATTTTCTGGCTTTAAACTTAACGTTGTATTCTTTAATATTACGAACCATTGCATCTTTAAGCAATTCGTAACGATTATCCATTTCAATACATAAAGAATTCAGAGTATTTATAACCTTAGTATTATCGGTAATAATTGCATCTCCTGAATCTGGGAGTTTTGCCAGATAATGTCTTTCAATTTTATTGAAAAGCGTAAGTTCTACTTTTTTAGGATCTACCAGCACAAATTTTACTTCAGCAGGATGTTTGCTATAGAGTAGGGAAGTAAGAATGGCATTTAATCCAACCGATTTACCCTGACCTGTTGCCCCGGCCATTAGCATATGCGGCATTTTTGCGAGATCTACCACAAAAGTTTCGTTAGAAATGGTTTTTCCTAGGGCCATTGGTAATTCCATTTCAGCATTTTGGAATTTTGGCGAAGCAATTACCGAACGCATAGAAACAATAGTTGCGTTTTTATTAGGAACTTCAATACCAATAGTCCCTTTCCCCGGAATAGGCGCAATAATACGAATACCTAATGCTGAAAGGGAAAGCGCAATATCGTCTTCCAGGTTTTTAATTTTTGAGATTCTAATTCCGGCTTCCGGGACAATTTCGTATAAAGTTACGGTTGGGCCAACCGTAGCCTTAATTTGAGCGATCTCAATTTTGTAATTTTTAAGCGTATCTACAATACGGTTTTTATGCTCTTCCAGCTCTTCCTGGTCTACCGTAATACCGCCACCATATTCCTGAAGCAACTCCAAGGTTGGAAATTTATAATTACTTAGTTCTAAAGTGGGGTCAAATTCCCCAAAATCTTTCACGATTTTGTTACTAATTTTATCTTCATCCAACTCTTCTTCCTGCGCTGTTTCCACTTCCATTTCTACTTCTTCAGGCTCAACCGGTTTAGGTTTTGGAGTAGGTGCAGGTTTTTCTTCTTTTGGAGGTGTGGTATCCAGTTTTATTTCTGCTGAAGATTTTTCAGCTGGTTTATCGGCTTTTGGGATAGATTTTTCCTTCCAGTCGGTTTCTTCTTCTGTTGCTGAAATTTCTTCCTCATTAGACTTAAATTCTTTATTAAGGCTATCTTTTTTAGATTTTAGAAAGCTTCCTATTAATTCAGGCGTAAGATTTAATCTTAAAGTTAAGTAAGCAATAAATAAGAACAACATCAATAAAATTGTTCCGAAGAAACCTAAATAATCCTGAAGGAAATCGTTCATTTCAAAGCCAATTCGGCCGCCCAGTAGCGGATTTTTAGCAGCGAAAAAACCGAAGAAAATAGCTAGCCACAACATAATTAAAATACCCCAAAACCAGGATTCCCTTAGTTTTGTAGATTTTACGCCAAGAAAAAGATGAAATCCGCTGTAGCTTACTAAAATTGAAAAGATAAAAGCGGCAACGCCAAATCCTTTGTACATAAAAAAGTCACTAACTGAAGCGCCAAATTTGCTTAGCCAGTTTTTGGTTTCTACTTCACGATTTGAGAATTCGCCAAGCGTGCTTTGGTCTACCTGCCAATTGAATAAAAACGAAATAAATGCAACACTTAAAGCGAGGCCAAATAACATTAAGAAACTGCCTAAAACTACCTTTTGTTGCCGGTTAAGTTTAAAGGAAAATTTAGTCGACTTTTTCCCGGTGCTTGTTTTAGTCCTGGTTTTCTTTTTGGCCATAGATGATTTGTAGGATTTTGAGCAAAAATACAAATTAGCCCCGTCTAAAATAAAGAAAATTGCTTTCAGTTTATGGGGTGCTGTTTTGTATGCTTAAACGTTCAAATCTAAGCAATTATTTTTTGAGAAATATAGAGGAAAATCATTCAGCATCTAAAAGCCTTAGATTCTGAAAGCTACTGAAGAATATTTTAAAAAATATAAGGAAAGTAAATAAACGCACCAATAATTACCGCAGTTACTGCGGCGATGAATACTGCGCCAGCGGCAATATCTTTTATATGCCCAATTTTACTATGAAAATCTGGATGCACAAAGTCTGCCATTGCTTCAAGACCTGAATTTAGTCCTTCGGCAGTCATCACCAGGCCTATAGCTACAAACTGAAACATCCATTCGGTTTTATTAATATCAAAGAAATACCCGGCAATACACATAATTATTGCGAGCACAAATTGCACTTGTATGCTCTGCTCGTGTTTTAGTAGCAACCAGGCACCTTTAATGGCATAGCCGCCTCCTCTAATTCTTTTTCCGAGGAAACTATCCCGCATTATAACAGGGTTTTAAGAGCTGCCAGGTAATCTGGTTCTTCGCCAATTTCAGGAACTTGCTGGCTGTGAATTACATTGCCGTTTTCATCTAAAACAATTACTACTCTAGAAAGTAAAGCTTCAAATGGGCCATCCATAATTTCAAGGCCGTAATCTTTTCCGAAGTTTCTATCTCTAAAATCTGATAGGTTAATTACGTTTTCCAAACCTTCATCGTTCACAAAACGCTTTTGAGCGAATGGTAAATCGCGGGAAATACAAAGTACAACGGTATTATCAAGTTCTGTAGCTCTCTCGTTAAATTTTCTAACTGAAGTTGCACAAACCCCTGTGTCTATACTTGGAAAAATATTAAGAATTACACGCTTTCCTTTAAAATCGTTTAAAGTTGCGGTACTAAGATCTGATTTAATGAGGGCGAAATGGGGTGCTCTCTCTCCTTTTTCTGGAAGGTTACCATAGGTGTTAATTTTTTCACCTTTTAATGTTATTTGCGACATGGATGTTTTCTATTAAATTGGATTGATAAATTTAGAACATCTGTTTTAGGGATTTACTAAAATTATCATAAAAACAAAGGGCTGCCTCAATATAAGACAGCCCTTTTTAAATTATAATTAAAACGCGATTTTTAACGGTCTATAGAACCAACTACTTTTTGCATAAAGTTGTTGCAGGCATCTTTTTCTGGAGTACCTCCATCTATAGAATGCTTTACTTCTACAGCTCCGCATAAGTTCGAGATCAATTCACCTATCACATCCATTTCCTCGTCTTTTACGGAACGATGTTCAGAATAGCTTTCAAGGACTTCTATGGTATGTTCCAGTTTTTGAGCCTCGTTCTCGCGTGCTAAATGTTTAATTACTGGTAACTTCATTTACTAGGTCTTTTAGAGGTTCAAATTTGTTAGTTTGTACCTGATTAACGAAACTTCCGTTTTTAAAAGTGGCAAAAGTTGGTAGGTTATCTACATTTGCCAGTTTTCTGGATTCCGGGTATTTTTCGGCATCTACCAATAAGAACGTTGCATTCTCATTTTCTGAAGCCAATTTTTTAAATTTAGGCTTCATTAATCGGCAGTTACCGCACCATCCGGCCATATATTGTACCACAACGGTTTCGTTATCTGAAACTATTTCGTTTAAATTATCTTGTTCAAGTTCTTTTATCATAACAATCTCTTTCCCTTTTTTCTTAGTTTAAGCTTAGGTAAGAAGCAACTCCGTCTCTATCGGCGTTCATTGCGTCTTTACCTTCTTCCCAGTTTGCAGGACAAACCTCACCTTTTTCCTGTACGTGAGTGTAAGCATCTACAAGTCTTAAGAATTCTGCTACGTTTCTACCAAGTGGCATATCGTTTACACCTTCGTGGAAGATTTTACCTTCTTCATCAATCAGGTAAGTAGCACGGTAAGTTACGTTGTCTCCTTCTAGAGTAACATCTCCGGTTTCTTCATCATAAGATTCTCCGGTAATATCTAGAATTCCAAGACGTGAACTTAGGTTTCTGTTAGAATCTGCAAGGATTGGATATTTAACGCCTTCAATTCCTCCATTATCTTTTGGAGTATTTAACCAGGCAAAATGTACTTCTGGAGTATCACAAGAAGCTCCAACTACCATTACATTTCTTTTTTCAAATTCTTCAGCAGCTTTTTGGAAAGCGTGTAATTCTGTAGGGCAAACAAAGGTGAAATCTTTAGGGTACCAGAATAACAATACTTTTTTCTTGTTTTTCTGTGCTTCTTCCAAAATATTTAGTTGAAAGGTATCACCCATTTCATCCATTGCGTTTACGCTTAAATTTGGAAATTTTTTTCCTACTAATGACATATTAATTCTGTTTTTTATTGGTTTAACTTACATTGTAATTCTTGTGCAAATTTAAGGAAAGTTTCCCCTTAAAAAAGTTATTGAAATTTTAAAATACTATACAATAATAAGTTTTACTTATTGCTATTACGAAACTAAATAGAGAGGTTTTATTTAAGAGTTGTTTTACCAGTAAAAACAGGGGTTTTAAGCATTTTGAGTTTTAGGAGATTCGCTTAATTCCTTGATTTTTATGCTAAAAGCAGCAAAAAGCAAGGTCATAAACGGACTCAAATAATTGAAGAAAGCATAACCGGCATAACTAAGGGTTGGTACACCCAAAACACCACTGTGATACGCCCCGCATGTATTCCACGGAATTAATACTGAAGTAACCGTCCCCGAGTCTTCCAAAGCTCTACTCAAATTTTCTGGAGCAAGACCTTTATCGCGGTAAGCCTTGGCAAACATTTTTCCCGGAACTACAATCGCTAAATATTGATCTGAAGCAGTAGCGTTTAAAGCCAGACAGCTAAAAACCGTACTGGCAAATAAACCAAAGGTGGTATGGAATAAATTTAATAAAGCCTTGCTAATTCTCGCCAGTGCACCAATAGCTTCCATAATTCCGCCAAAAACCATGGCGCAAATAATTAGCCAGATTGTACCTAACATTCCCGCCATTCCGCCGGCAGAAAACAAATCGTTTAAGTTTTCATTATCGGTTTCAACTGCAGTTTCTACAGTAATTGCCTGCATAACGCCCCGGTAGCCACTAACAAAATCCAGGTTTGTGGTACCTGCAATTTGCGCTACAATTTCAGGTTGAAAAAATAAAGCGGCGGCAGCACCAAGTAGCGTACCCAATAATAAAGCGATTAAAGGGGAAGTCTTTTTTACTATTAATGCAATTACAATTATGGGTACTAAAAATAACCAGGGAGATATTCTAAAAGAATTTTCTATGGATGCAAGAATAGCAGAAGTATCGGTAGTTCCCGACGTATCTAAATTCAATCCAATAATCACAAAAATAATTAGGGTTATGGTGACCGTGGGAACGGTGGTAAGGGTCATATATCTAATATGCGTAAACAAATCGGTTCCAGCCATTGCTGGTGCAAGGTTGGTAGTATCGCTTAAAGGTGATAATTTATCTCCAAAATAAGCCCCGGAAAGAATTGCTCCCGCTGTCATCCCTACCGAAATTCCTAAAGCTTCCGCGATTCCTATTAAGGCAATACCAACGGTGGCTGATGTGGTCCAGCTACTTCCTGTCGCGACTGAGATCACAGCACAAATAATGACACACGCGGCGAGAAAGATCGTAGGATTTAAAATTTGTAATCCGTAGTAGATCATTGTGGGAATAATTCCTGAAATGAGCCAGGTTCCCGCCAAAGCTCCAACCATTAACAGAATAAGAATTGCCCCGGCTGTACTTTGAATATTCCCGGCAACCTCATCTATCATTTTATCGTATTCCACATTGTTAAAATATCCAACAATAGCTGCAACAGCACCTCCAAGCAACAAGACAAACTGGTTGGAACCGCTTAATGAATCGTCTCCAAAAACAAACACATTAAAGGCCAGCATTGCGATAAGCGCAAAAACAGGAATTAATGCAGGCCAAATACCGAGTTCTTTATTGGTAGGAATTTGTTTAGTTTGAGACGGGTCTTGGTTTTCCATTAAAGCTTGAAGTATATGTAGAAAACCTTATCAAAAAAGGTTTTCGGTTGAATTTATTTTAATCAGATTTTTCTATTCGCCTGTAATTTTACGATTTTACAGGAAAATGAGCAAGTTTTCTATAAAACTATAAATTGATTAAAATTTATATCCAACTCCAAGTTGAATTCCAAAGGTGGTAAGTTTTTGGTGGAAATTTTTTTCTTCAAAAGGGATTACGGCATACCTTCTAAAATTAGGGTTTACATAAATATTGAAATTATTAAACGCATATTGGGCGCCTAATCCAAAACCAACACCAATTCCCGCTTGTGGATCTACAGATTCACTTTCTGAGCCTTGAAAATCCATTACAGGGCCTCCATTTACAAAGAAATAATCCAGGAAATTATAATTAGCAAAAATAGGGATAGAAGTGGTTTGTAATTCTTCAGAGCGCGTAGTTTGTTCGGGCATTGGTGCTGAGGTAATGAGCACATCACCACGCCAGTAGTTTAGACCGGTTTCCAGGGATAGGTTATCGGTTACAGAAAGTAAATATCGAAATCCAAATTCGTAAGAGTTTTCAATGTCAGCGCTTCCGCCTCCGGTAATTTCTTCACTTCTTAATAAATCGCTGTTGGTAAACCCGAAATAAAGCCGAACTTCATTTTGAGATTGTGCAAAAGCACTAAGGCTAAAAAATAGGAGGAATAGTGGGAGTAGTAGTTTTTTCAAAGTTTTATTTTTTGTGAATATACAAAAAAGAGAAAGTCCGAAAATATTACCACCCTTTAACGATTTTATTTTCGGACTTTTTTCTTTATTAAACCATCTCCTCATCCATTATGCCCACTTCAGCCATACAGGATTTCATCAATTTATAAGTACGTTCTATATCATTATCCAAACCAATAGAAAAACGAATAAGTCCGTTGCTTAGGCCCATTTCCTCCTGCTCTTCGATTGGGATTTCAGAAGATGTGGAGCTTCCGGGTGCACTAAACAGGGTTTTGTAAAAACCTAAACTTACGGCAAGGTAACCCAGGTTTTTTTCCTGCATTAGTTCCATTAGCGCGTTGGCTTTATCCAGGCTACCCACATCTACGGTCAATAAACCACCAAAACCGTAATCTTCATTCATCATCTTTTTAAAAGTTTCGTGGCCGGGATGTGTTTTTAATCCTGGGTAAACCGTTCTTAAGCCGTCCTCCTGGAATTTTTTAGCCAAAAACATAGCATTATGGCTATGCTGTTTTATCCGAATATGGAGTGTTCTTAAATTTTTTAAAACCGAAGCCGCTCGCATGCTATCCATTGTTGGACCAAGTAACATATTAGCACCATCGTTAACACTACGAAGCGCGTTGATGAAATCCTGACTTCCGCAGGTAACGCCACCAACCGTATCACTGCTGCCATTAATGAATTTAGTTAGGCTATGGATTACCACATCGGCTCCCAATTCTTTCGGACTAATGGAAAGTGGTGAAAACGTATTATCTACCACAAAGGTGAGCTGATGCTTTTTTGCGATTTTTGCTAAAGCTTCAAGATCTGCAACTTCTAAAAGCGGATTACTTACCGATTCGCAGTAAAGCACTTTGGTATTTTTGGTAATGGCAGCTTCAACGCTTTCAAGATTTGTAATATCTACAAAAGAGGTTTTGATATTAAACTTCGGAATAAAATTCTTCATAAACGCATAAGTTCCCCCGTAAACAGTTCGGCTGGAAACAATATGATCGCCGGCCTGGCACAGCTGAAGCAGGGTAGAAGAGATAGCGCCCATCCCACTGGCGGCTACATTTGCGGTTTCGGTACCTTCCATTGCGGCCAGGGCTTCACCCAAATATAAATTTGAAGGGGAAGAATGCCTGGAATAAAGGTAGCAACCCTCTGAATTTCCTTCAAACGTATCGAACATGGTTTTTGCCGAAAGAAAAGTGTAAGTAGAGGAATCGGAAATTGAAGGATTTACTCCTCCAAATTCGCCAAAATACTGAAGGTCCTGGATATTATCTGCAGGTTTATATTTCATCTTTATCAAATTTATAGTTCTCTCAAAATTACAGACTAATAGAATTAAAATCAATAGGGATGGTTTAATTCGGTAAATAAAACTATATATGTGCTATTTATTAGATTTATAATCAGTAAATACTTATTTTAGTAATTAAGCGTAGAAAAATTTTCTTTATGAAATTAGACCAAAAAGATCTCCAAATTTTAAAACATCTTCAGCAGGATAGTAAAATGACTAATAAAGAGATTTCCAACAAGCTGAAACTTTCGGTTACAGCGGTTTTTGAAAGAATTAAACGCCTGGAACGGGAAGGGGTGATTTCTAAATATGTGGCACTTGTTTCGCCAGATAAAGTGGAAAAGAATTTTATGGTTTTTTGCCAGATAAAACTTATTCAGCATTCCCGGTCTTATTTAACGAAATTTGAAAGTGAGGTCACAAAACTTACTGAGGTTTTGGAATGCTATCACGTAAGTGGCGAATATGATTATATCTTGAAAGTTATTGTAAAAGATATGGAAGCTTACCGTGAATTTATGGTTACCAAACTCACTAATTTAGATCACATTGGTAGTACTCAAAGTACTTTTATAATAAGTCCGGTGAAAAGCACTACAGCTATACCTTTATAGTATTTAAGTTAAAGTGTTATTAAAAATAACAATAAGATCACAAAATATTTAAAATAGTTTACAGTAAGTAAATTTTAATTGAATAGTCTTTATTTTTACTTTAAGAAGTACATTCTTGAAATCTATAAATTATTGAATATTAGTAAAATATAAGATTTTTTTAGCTTCTGTTTTCATTTAATAATTCTTCAGTTTTTCTCTCCAAATATCAGTGTTAGAAGCTCTTTCTAATTGGTTTTCAGTAAGAAAGCCGTATGAAATAAGAAAATAATATTGTATATTAACAAGCATCGAAAAAAAGTGGGGCTTTTATTTATTCCTTCTCGCTTTTTGTATGTTTTAGATTAACCATTCAACTGAACAACCAAATATTTTATGACTGAAGAGCAAACTAAATCTCAGCAGCTCCTTGACAGGAGAAAAAACATTGTCGCCAACGGAGTTGGTGTTTTCAATACAGCCACAGTTAAAAAAGCAAAAGGTGCAATAATTACTGATGTAGACGGAAAAGAACACATAGATTTTGCCGGGGGGATTGGTGTGGTAAACGCAGGCCATTGTCCCGAACCTGTTGTGAAAGCTATACAGGAACAGGCTGAAAAGTACTTACATACCAGTTTTAACGTGGTGACCTATGAGCCTTATATTCAACTCTGTGAAGAACTGGCTGAAATTCTTCCGCATGGAGAGAAAACCAAAGCTATGCTTATTAGCACGGGTGCAGAAGCTGTAGAAAATGCCATTAAAATTGCCCGCCAGGCCACCAAAAGACCAGCCGTAATTTGTTATACAGAAGCATATCACGGCCGTACACTTATGGGTATGAGCCTAACCAGTAAAGTAAATTATAAATTTTCTTCAGGACCTTTTGCTCCGGAAGTTTACCGAATTCCCTTTCCCAATTTTTACAAATATCACGGTACGCAAAGTATGGAGGAATTTGTAGAGACAGAGTTAAAGAGACTTAAGGAAAGCGCCCACAGTATGGTAGATATAAATAGCGTTGCTGCTATTATTGTTGAACCAATTCAGGGGGAAGGTGGGTTTAATCCAATTCCGCAGAAATACCTCGAAGGCCTACGTTCCTTTTGTGATGAACACGGAGTTTTATTAATTTTTGATGAAATTCAAAGTGGTTTTTGCCGTACAGGCCATTGGGCCAGCTGGCAGCATTACGGCGTACAACCAGATATTAGCACTTATGCAAAATCTATGGGCTCCGGGCTTCCTATTGCCGCTGTTCTTGGAAGGGCTGAAATTATGGATGCTGCCGAACCGGGAACCATTGGTGGCACTTACATTGGGAGTCCTGTTTGTTGTGCAGCCGCCCTTGCTACTATTAAATTAATGAAAGATGAGAACCTAAACGAGCGAGCAATCTATATAGGTAAGCTCATTACTGAAAGAATGGAAAATTTTAAGAAAAATTGTCCAGAGATTGGTGATGTACGAGGATTAGGTGCTATGATTGGAATAGAATTTATTAAGGATAACGACCCCGGAAAACCCCATACAGAACTTTGTGCTAACATTGTAAAAGGATGCGCAGAAGATGGTTTAATACTTATAAGCGCAGGTACTTTTAAAAATGTAATAAGAATATTATGCCCTCTCGTAATCACCGATGAACAATTAAATAGCGCCCTGGATATTCTTGAAAATCAAATAAAAAAGCATACCTAAATTTTTTCAAATTGAATTTTCTAAAAAGAAGATACAGTGACACTGTTGTGCTCATTTTTGAATTAAATTAATCAGTAGTTGTTTGATAATAAACTAAATAAATAAAATCCGTGAAAATATTTTCTACGGGTAATAAGAAATAAAAATATATGAATCCATTTGCAATAGCAGGAATACAGATGAAAGTTTCGGCAGTCGCCTCAAATGTTGAGATGATGAAGTTGAAACTTGATATTACCATGAGCCTTTACCCCTGGGTAGATATGGTAGTTTTTAGTGAATTATGTGGCTACGGCCCTTTAACTCATAATGCACAGGAAATACCGGGAGATTTTGAAAAAGAGATGCAGGCCGCAGCTAAAAAACACGGGGTTTGGTTATTACCGGGTTCTATATTCGAAAAAAGTGAAGGTAAAATTTATAATACCGCAACAGTAATAAACCCTCAGGGGGAAATTGTTACGCGTTATCGAAAAATGTTTCCTTTTTACCCTTACGAAGTAGGAGTAACTCCGGGTTCTGGTTTCTGCGTTTTTGACGTTCCGGGAGTGGCAAAATTTGGGATATCTATTTGTTACGATATGTGGTTTCCTGAAACTGTGCGTACCCTCGCAGTTATGGGAGCCGAAGTAATTCTACACCCCACCATGACCGGTACTATAGACAGGGATATAGAATTATCAATTGTAAGGGCTATGGCCGCGGTGAATCAGTGTTATTTCTTTGATGTTAACGGACTGGAATCAGGCGGAAATGGAAGATCCCTGGTTTGTGGACCCGATGGCCGGGTAATTTACCAGGCCGAGGGCAACGAGGAGATTTTTCCGTTAGAACTCAATATTAATAGGGTAAAAAGAAGCCGGGAACTAGGAGTTTTACGACTGGGACAACCATTAAAAAGTTTTAGAGATCATATAGGTGATTTCAATATTTATCAAAAAGGCACTCAATTGCCGTATCTCAATTCCCTTGGGCCACTTATAAAGCCTACGAGATTAGATAATCTTGCCAAGTTAAAAATGAAAGAACACGAATATGAACCACCTGAAAATCCTACAGGATATAAAGGTTTTGGAGCATAATTAAAAAACAGGAACTATGGGAGGAACATCACAAAAGAAGAAAAAAGAAAAACAGGAAGAAACGCTAAAAGATTT
Source organism: Salegentibacter sp. BDJ18 (assembly GCF_017579965.1). NCBI lineage: Bacteria > Pseudomonadati > Bacteroidota > Flavobacteriia > Flavobacteriales > Flavobacteriaceae > Salegentibacter > Salegentibacter sp. BDJ18. The sequence continues at coordinate 55,823 of NZ_JAFLQX010000025.1, read as the reverse complement.
TATTAGCTGGTTTGAAATTCCTGCAATTAATTTCCAGCAGGCGGTAGATTTTTATAACCGTATTTTTAATATGGATATGGAAACACAATTTGACGGAAATTATGCGATGGCATTTTTCCCGGCAGAAAAGGGAATTGGAGGGGCCATTGTTACAGGTCCAAATTCTATTCCGGGAATAATAGGGCCCTTGCTTTATCTCAATGCAGGTAAAGACCTAAACCGTATTTTAAATAGAGTTGAAGCAGCCGGGGGAAGAATTGTGATGACCAAAACCCTGATTAATCCTGAATCGGGTTATTTCGCCATTTTTATAGATTCTGAAGGGAATAAACTCGCTTTACATTCAAAAGAATAATTATGCCAGAGAAAAAATTAGATAGTGCACATTATTATAATATCGCTCAATGTAGAGTAGAATCCTGGAACACCTTAAAAAGTGAGTCGACTAAACTTCATTCTTCCCTTCGAGGATCAGAAGATGAAAAAAAACATAAGAAAAATCTTCGACAACTTCTCAAGGAATTGGAAGGGGTAGAATGCTTTTTCGCATTTCCGGGTTTATCCTGTATAGATACGCTACGCGAAATGTTAGATAGACAGGAACATACCGCGGCTTCCCATAAAATTGCAGAAATCACAAAGAACCTGGTAAGTGACCGGTATAGAAGCAATCCAGATTTTTTAGAAGATGAAGATCCCGGAGCAGACCTTACCGATAAAGGAGAATATACCGAAGTTGCCAGGAAAAATTATTTTGAAGTCATGTTTGTGGAAGATATTTCCCAGGCAGAAGAAAATAAACTTAGGCACGACCTAAAAGAAATGCGCCTTTCTAATGAACAATTTGCGTATGGAATTGTGGTACAACGTTCTTTTGAAGATGCTTTAATTGCGCTTCAGTTTAATTTTAATATCCAGGCGGTTGTAATTCGCTATGCGCCTCCTTATCATTCAAAAAAGATTACTCCGGTAATCAAACCTTTTATTCAGAATATTTTAAAATTGAAATATGGTTCCAAACCGCCTACCGAGTTAGGTCCTATTTTAGGAACTATGGTAAAAAAATTCAGGCCAGAACTGGATTCTTATTATGTTACCGATACTGCTTTAAGTAATTTAAAAGATAGTACTTTAAAAACCTTTAGAAGAATTTTTTATAGAACCGAAGATTTACAGGAATTACACCTTACCGTGATTAGAGGAATAAGCGAACGCTATGAAACTCCATTTTTTTCGGCCTTAAAAGATTATAGTAAAAAGCCTACCGGAATTTTTCACGCCATGCCAATTTCGCGGGGAAATTCGGTTTTTAAGTCAAGATGGATCAACGATTTTGGAAATTTTTACGGTCGAAATATGTTCCTGGCCGAAACTTCTTCTACCACCGGAGGTTTAGATTCTTTATTGCAACCAACCGGTTCGCTTAAAAAAGCGCAGCAAAAGGCCAGCGATGCCTATGGTTCCAGAAATACATATTTTGTAACCAATGGTACTTCTACCGCCAATAAAATAGTAGTGCAGGCCCTGGTAAAACCTGGAGATGTAATTTTAATAGACCGGGATTGCCATAAATCGCATCATTATGGATTGGTGTTAGCAGGGGCTTATCCTGTTTATCTCGACTCTTACCCTATAGAAGAATATTCTATGTATGGTGCAGTACCGCTCAAACAGATAAAAGAAAAATTACTTCAGTTAAAAAAGGCGGGAAGGTTAAGTTTGGTGAAAATGCTGTTGTTAACCAATTGCACTTTTGACGGACTTGTTTACAATGTTGAAAAAGTTATGCAGGAAGTTCTGGCCATTAAACCAGATATGATCTTTCTATGGGATGAAGCCTGGTTTGCGTTTGCCGGTTTTACCTACAATTATAAGCAACGTACGGGGATGTTTGTAGCTCAAAAGCTATTTAATAAATACCAAAGCGATAGTTACCGGGAAGAATACAACGCGCATATTAAAGGATTGAAAAAGAATGAAATACCGAGCCTTCCAAATCCAGATGAGGTTAGAATAAGGGTTTATTCTACGCAGAGTACCCATAAAACACTTAGTAGCTTCAGGCAGGGTTCTATGATCCATATTTGGGATGAAGATTTCCGTAAAAAAAGTGAAAATACATTTATGGAAGCCTACATGACACATACTTCTACTTCTCCTAATTACCAGATGCTTGCCTCGTTGGATGTGGGCAGAAGACAGGTGCAATTTGAAGGCTATGAGCTGGTAGAAAAAAGTATAGAATTAGCTATGGTCTTAAGAGCAAAGGTTAATGACCATCCAAAACTGAAGAAATATTTTGATGTTTTAACCATAGGAAATTTTATTCCGAAGCAACATCGTAAATCGGGCATCAAGGAATATTATAATTCTAAAGAAGGCTGGAACAGGATGGAAACTGCCTGGGAACAGGATGAGTTTGTTTTAGATCCAACCAAAATCACTTTACATATAGGTAGAACAGGAGTAGACGGAGATACTTTTAAGAACCGATATTTAATGGATAAATTTAATATTCAGATTAATAAAACTTCCAGGAATACGGTGTTGTTTATGACGAATATTGGAACCACAAGAGGGAGTGTAACTTATTTAACCAATGCATTGTTAAAAATAGCCGATGAGTTGGACCAGGAATTCAAAACCCTGAGCCAGAAAGAGGGAAACAACCGTAGGGATAGAATTAAATCTTTAACCGAAGATTTCCCACCATTACCAGATTTTAGTTATTTCCATCATTCCTTTCAGGCAGTTCCTGGAGTTCCGGGTGGTAATATTAGAGAAGCATTTTTCCTCGCTTACAACGAAGAAAATTATGAATATATGCCACTAACCGATTGTTTGCCGGCGATGGAAGAAAACCGCATCCTGGTAGCATCATCTTTTATAATTCCTTATCCACCGGGATTTCCGGTGCTTGTTCCCGGGCAGGTAGTAAGCAAAGAAATAATAAGATTTCTTACCGCATTAGATGTTTCTGAAATTCACGGCTACCGGGCAGATCTCGGCCTAAGAATTTTTAAGGATAATGTGCTAAATCGTCAGAAAACAGTGAGTTCTATGGGCTCTATGGGGAACAATTCGAAGAAAAAGATCACTAACTTAAAAAATTAAAATTATGGAATCTAAGAAACCAAAATCTTCCAATAAAAAGGGAGTAACAAATACAAAAAAAACAACGCCTGAAAAAGAACCGGTTTCCCCGGAACGTAGCGCGAAAAAAGACCGTAAATTAAAGGTTACCGAAGAAAAGCCATTAAAAGGAAAGAAATCTGTGCCTTTAGATTCTACGGCGCAGCAAGGTAAAGCACCGGGTTCTTCTGCTGCCAAAAAGAAAAAAGCTGCTAAAACTTTGAGTGCAAGAAAGACTAAAACCACTACCACCACAAAAAAGGAAGTTGGAGGCACTAAGGCGACCGGTAAAAAATTAGCTACCAATGCTCCAAGACAGTATAAAAGCAAGAATGCGCTGGAGGGAGTTTCAGATATTCGAAGATCTTTTCACAAAAACGAAGAACCTTTATATTTTATAAGCGCCACAAATTTTAATCTTTTAGGTGCCGATGAATGGATTAAAGGATTCAAATTTATTTGCCATATAGAATGTTTTGATGGTCTTCACCCTAATGTTTTTTCGCCTAAGACCGAAATTCCTCATGATGATTTTGAAGGAATAGAAGACATTAATAATTACTTATTACAACATCCCGAAGTTCAGGATTATTTAAAAACACGTTCTGTAAACGGCAAAGCAGGGAAAGCGATGTTTCTTATGTTTAATGAAAAAACGGAAGAGCTTGCAGAAAAATTAGGCCTGGAAATTATGTTTCCAAAAGCTGAAATGCGAACTTTTCTGGATAACAAAGTAAATACCAATCGTATTGCAGAAAAAGCAGGAGTGGCCTGTGTACCTTATGTTCTTACCAAAGTAGATAATTACGAACATCTTAGAGAAGTTTCAAATCACCTGGGAAATGAGTTGGTAATTCAGACTCCTTTTGGCGATTCGGGCCATACTACTTTCTTTATTTCTAATGAAGAAGAATACCAAAAACACGCTGAAGAAATTGAAAAAGAAGAAGAAGTAAAGGTAATGAAGCGTATTCGTTGCCGTGGTTCTGCCATAGAAGCTTGTGTAACCAGGCATGGAACGATTGTAGCTCCGCTTATGACAGAACTTGTAGGCTTTAAAGACCTTACTCCATATGAAGGTGGTTGGTGTGGTAACGAGATTTATCCAAATGCTTTTACGCCCGAGTTAAGAGATAAAGCAATAGAATATACCCAATTATTCGGAAATCAATTACGGGAAGAAGGTTATAAAGGATATTTTGAACTCGACTTCTTAATAGATCAGGATAATGGAGAGATCTATTTAGGTGAATTAAATCCACGGGTAACAGGAGCCAGTTCCATAACCAACCACGCTGTATTTGCCCTGGCAGATGCACCATTATTCGTTTTTCATATTCTGGAGTGGATGGATATTGATTATGACCTTGATATAGAAGCCATAAACAACCGTTGGGCCCGCCAGGAAAATATAGATAGTTGGAGCCAGCTTATTATAAAACATACCGAAGACACTATAGAATATGTGACAAACGCACCAAACTCTGGTATTTACAGAATGTATGATACCGGCCATATTCAGTTTGACAGAATGGATACTCACCGTAGGGCAGTGGAAAATGAAAATGAAGCGTTTTTCTTACGAATTACCCGAAAAGGAGATTATTTATATGAAGGGGCAGATATGGGAATTCTGGTAAGCCGCGGGCGTATGATGACCGATGATTTTAGGCTTAATAACAGGGCTAAACACTGGATTAAAGCCATTAGAGCACAATACACTTCTGAAATGGTAGAAGACAAGAAAAAGCCAAAATTATCAGGAACTTTAACTAAATAATATGGGAGGAATTTGTTGGATTAAAAGGAAATAAAACTACTTTGCCACAGTAATAAATCAATATTATTTAAAAACCATTCTAAATGCAGTTACATTTTAATGCTATTTCAGAACCCGGAAAACCGGGTTCCAAATGGCAAAAATTATATAATACTCACTGGACCGCTTATAAAAGTTGGCTTAAATCAAAAGGAACAACAAATTATCCAGACCTTAAAACCTCACAGAAAGCACTTAAAAAGTATATGCCAGAGATGTGGCCTACTTATCAGCGCTTATGCAAATTAGTGAAAGGCGATAAGGTAGCCGCAAGATTTTTAACAGGCTTTCAGCCTCCTGCTTATATAAGTGGCTGCTCACAGGCGGTTACTACAGGCAAAGATATTCAGTTGGTTAGAAATTACGATTTTCATCCAGATCTTATGGAAGGAACTCAATTGCTAACCTCCTGGAATGGCAAAAAAGTAATCGCTACCAGCGATTGTCTTATTGGGGTTGTAGACGGAATGAATGAAGATGGCCTGGCCATTTCTCTCACTTTTGGAGGTAGAAAAGAGGTAGGAGTAGGTTTCGGGATTCCGTTTATTTTGCGTTACGTGTTAGAATTTTGTAGCAATGTAGATGAAGCTGTAGCTGCTTTAATCAGAATTCCTTCTCATATGTCTTACAATGTAACTGTAGTGGACAGGACCGGAAAGTTTAAAACCGTACAACTGGCGCCAGATAAAGCACCACTGGTTACTAATGCGGCTTTTACTACCAATCATCAGGGAACTATAGACTGGCCAGAAAACGCTGCATTTAATAAAACCCAGGAACGCTCTTCTTTTCTGAAAAAAATTCTATCAGAAAAAAATATAAATTCTGTACGAGTAGCGGATGCTTTTCTTAAAGCTCCGTTATATAATACAAAATTCAAGGAAGGTTTTGGAACTTTATTTACTTCGGTTTACCGTCCTTTAGAAGGAAAAGTAGAACTTCGTTGGCCTGAAACTTCAGTACAGCAAAGTTTTGAAAACTTCCAGGAAGTTTATAAACTAATAAATTACGAACCTGCCCAGGTGGCTACTGAATGGTGGAATCAGCAGGAGGTTGAAGTGGCTCAAACAGTAGAAGATCCGTTTGAAGAGCAATATGCTGAAAATGTAGATTGGCAGGAAACTGTTACCGAAATTATGGTTAATGCTATGGCTAAGGCTCACCCATCAACAAATGAGCGAGATCTTGAAAAATTAAGAGAAAAAATAATTAATAATGGAGAAGTATCCTGGCAGGCAGTAGCCGGTTTCTGGAGTAAAATGGGAACAGGCTACGCCCAATCCTGGAGGAGTTAGGCATTTCTGTTAAACAATTTTCTATTAAACCTGGTGCTATAAATAAAGGATATCTCCTATTTATTTCACCAGGTTTTTTAGTTAAAAATTCTTCGGAGTAATTTTAATTTAATACTCCATAAAAAATAAAATACAATGGAATTTTATAGCACAAATCCCTACAATGGGGAACAAGTTGGAAAATATACGGCTAAGACGGAAGAGGAAACCATAGAGGTTTTAAATAATTCTGGGAAAGCTTTTAAAGAATGGAAGAAAACATCACTTTCTTACCGAACCGACCTTATAAGAAAAGCCGGAGAGGTTTTAAGGGATAATATAGAAGAATATGCCCAAATGATTACCCAGGAAATGGGAAAACCAATTTCTGAATCTAGAGCTGAGGTTAATAAATGCGCCTGGGTTTGTGATTATTATGCTGAAAATGCTGAAGAATTTCTTGCTTCGGAAGAAATAAAAACCGATGCAACTCATAGTTATGTAAGGCACGATCCCTTGGGTAGTGTTTTTGCGATTATGCCCTGGAATTTCCCATTCTGGCAGGTTTTTAGGTTTGCCGCACCAACTCTTACTGCCGGTAATACCGGGGTTTTAAAACACGCTCCCAATGTTTTTGGTTGTGCTATAAAGATCGAAGAAGTTTTTGAAAAAGCAGGATATCCAAAAGGTGTTTTTCAGAATTTAATTGTACATCACGATCAAACCGAATTGATTATTGCCCACGAGGCTGTGCAGGCGGTTACTTTAACGGGGAGTGAAGCTGCAGGATCTGCAGTAGCACAGCTTTCGGGAAAATATATTAAAAAAAGTTTACTGGAGTTGGGAGGAAATAATTCCTTTATTGTTTGGGAAGATGCTGATATTGACCGTGCTGTAAAAACAGCGGTTTCTGCCAGGATGTTAAACTGCGGACAAAGCTGTATTGCAGCGAAACGTTTTATTCTTCTGGAAGGGATTTACGATGAATTTGTTTCAAAATTTAAGGTTGCAGTAAACGAATTAAAACCCGGAGACACTATGGAAGATGCTACGCAGGTTGGTACGCTGGCGAGGAAAGATTTGGCAGATCAACTTCAAAACCAGGTCAAAAGATCTTTAGAAGAGGGAGCTGAGTTGCTACTTGGCGGAGAGCAGGATAACTGTTTTCATCAACCCACTATCCTTGGGAATGTAAAGCCGGGAATGGCTGCTTTTGACGAAGAAACATTTGGCCCACTTGCAGCAATTATTAAAGCAAAAAGCATAGAAGAAGCATTTGAACTTTCAGAAAAATCAAAGTTTGGTTTAGGAACAACGGTTTTTACCAAAAACATAGAAAAAGCTATGGAGATGGCGGGCCACGTCAGTGAAGGGGCTTATTTTGTAAATGAACTGGTAAAATCTGATCCCAGGCTTCCCTTTGGCGGAACCAAAAGATCTGGGTATGGCAGAGAGCTTGCAAAAGAAGGAATGATGGAGTTTGTTAATAAGAAAACAGTTTATGTTAAAGCCTAAATCATAATTTTATGAACATTGGTCATTGCCCTGAATAGTTGTACTTTTGTGTTTACTTTGTCAAAAAATCAACATAAAATATAGAATTATGAGTAAATATGATGTTGCAGTTATAGGTTCGGGCCCCGGAGGATATGTGGCCGCTATACGCTGCGCGCAACTGGGAATGAAAACTGCTATCATAGAAAAATATTCAACCTTGGGTGGAACCTGCCTTAATGTAGGTTGTATTCCAAGTAAAGCTTTGCTGGATTCTTCACATCATTATCACGATGCGGTAAAACATTTTGAAGAACACGGAATTGAAATTCCCGGGGAAGTAAAAGTTAATCTTGAGAAAATGATGGAACGTAAATCTTCGGTGGTAAGTCAAACTTGCGACGGAGTAAAGTTCCTGATGGATAAAAATAAAATTGATGTTTTTGAAGGTGTAGGCTCTTTTAAAGATAAAACCCACATTAATATTGAGAAAAACGATGGTGAAACCGAAACCATTGAAGCTGCGAAAACCATTATAGCTACAGGTTCAAAACCTGCAAACCTTCCGTTTATCGAGTTAGATAAAGAAAGAATTATCACTTCTACCGAGGCTTTAAAGCTTAAGGAAATACCCAAGCACATGATTGTGATTGGTGGCGGAGTGATCGGCCTGGAATTAGGTCAGGTTTATCGCCGTTTGGGAGCTGAGGTTACCGTGGTTGAATTTTTAGACCGAATTATACCTACAATGGATAGCGCACTGTCTAAAGAACTTCAAAAAGTACTGAAGAAGCAAGGCGTAAAATTCCATACTTCTACCAAAGTGAAATCGGTAGAGCGTAAAGGAGACGAAATCATTATTAAAGCTGACGATAAGAAAGATAAGGAAGTAGAATTTAAAGGAGATTACTGTCTTGTTTCTGTAGGCCGTAAACCTTTTACTGATGGGTTAAATGCCGATGCTGCCGGGGTTAAAGTGACCGATAAAGGAATGATAGAGGTAAACGAAAATTTACAAACCAATGTAGATAATATTTATGCAATTGGCGATGTGGTTCGTGGTGCAATGCTGGCTCATAAAGCCGAAGAAGAAGGAACTTTTGTTGCTGAAACTATCGCCGGTCAAAAACCGCATATAGATTATAACCTAATTCCGGGTGTTGTTTATACCTGGCCAGAAGTTGCTGCGGTAGGGAAGACCGAAGAAGAACTTAAAGAAGAAGGAATAAAGTATAAAGAAGGAAAATTCCCAATGCGTGCTCTTGGACGTTCCAGAGCGAGTGGAGATACAGACGGATTTGTAAAAATTCTAGCCGATGAAAAAACCGATGAGGTTTTAGGCGTGCATATGATTGGTGCTCGTACCGCCGATCTTATTGCTGAAGCTGTAACTGCAATGGAATATAGAGCATCTGCTGAAGATATTGCCAGGATGAGCCACGCTCACCCAACTTATGCTGAAGCCGTTAAGGAAGCCGCTCTTGCCGCAACCGATAATCGTGCGCTACACGTATAATTTTTGAATTAAATTTTATATAAAAATGGCTGTTTGATATAATTTTTAAACAGCCATTTTTTATTTTATTACCTGGATTAGTAATATAGTATTGTGCTTATGTATTTTAAGAATTACTTTTTTCTATAAGCTTTATTCTTTTACTATTCCAATTTAGAATAACACGATAATTTCTAAAAAAATCTAAACCAAAGATCTTATCTAAATACTGCTCTGAATACACCTTTACATCTTTTAAAGTAGAATTTCCGAATTCTATTTCATTAATTGTTCCGGTATAAGATTCTCTCGTTGATTTTTGCCCTCCGTAAACTCCAATAACACCCTGAGTATTAGATTCTGTAAAATCTGAAATTTCACCATTTTCTGTTTGCTTTTTAAACTCCGAAAATGGTATAACGATGCCTCCATTATACCCTGTATCCACAGCAAAATTCCAAACTTTTTTTCCATTTATTTTAGCAGCAATAGAAGGTAATCCTGCAACACCAATAAATAACTTATTCTCAATTATTTCTTCAGGTAAGCTTACTTTTGATTCATTATCAGTTATGGTAATTTGTTGTTTGTTAAAATCAATATCCCAAATAGCGTGTTGCATTAAATTTGACCCTATAAATCCGTCAATATTCAAAGAAGACCATATTGGTGTCGCGTTAAAATCATTTATTAAAGCTGTCGTTCCAACAAAATCTATCTCTCCAATTTGAATGGTTTCTATTCTTGTATATTTATTTTGTTGTGATTTATTATAAACATCAGAAGCATTTACAGAATCGATAACTTTCATATTTAAACTTTCAGCAAGTTCTTTTGATACAAGCGTAGGTGTTCCTGTGTCTAAGAGAAATCTATAGGTCTTATTTTCTATTTCTACAGGTACAATTATCCATCCTTTTTTAAGCTCAAAAGGAAAAGTAACTTTATAGTTTTCCTGCTCTGTTTTTCCTTCTTTAAAATATTTAGCGGCTTTACTACCTGAACAGCTGTATATAAGAATAAGTGTTATTAAATAAATAAATACTTTGGCTATTTTCATTTTTTAAATTTTGGTAATACAGTTTTTAGCTTATTCAAGCTAAACAATCAGTATCTAACTTTCAACTAAATTACACCTCCGAAGAAATTTTGAATCAGGCTTTGAAAAAGATTAAGGGTTGCGATTTAAAGGTAATTGTAACTTTAAATTATTATCTAAACCTCCAATTTCTTTAATTCCTTGTAATTTTTATTCAAACGTCTTAGTAGAATTCCGTAGATCACCCGGTAGAATAACCATATAATTCCCAGGAAAACTGCCAGTCCACCTAACATTATTCCAGCAAACATTAGCCATTGTAGCGGAGTAAAACTATATTTTTCAACATCTTCAACCACGGTATTAGTGGCATGATAATTCATAAAAAAGTAAGTATAAATAAGGGTAATTAGCGCAGTGGAAATTAAAATATAACCTATATAGTATTTTACAGTTTTTCTTGTTCGTAGAATATTTTTAATCAACTTCGCCACACTATCTGTAGAAGATATTCTTCGGTAGTTCTTATAAAAGCAATAGATAAAGAAAAAGGTTATTCCATAATTAATAGCATACGTTACTACGGTAAATTCTTTTAAATGAATACGTTCCATTTCGGCCCAGTATTCATGATCTGCCCAGAAAATAGTAATAAGTGCCCAGAATAGAAATTCAAGAATACTAATTACAAAAATCCATTTTACAATTGAAGATGAGCGCTTCAACAGCATCTTATAGATTTCATCGTAGGAAAGCTGGGGAATATTACCTTCCCGTTTTTTCCAGTCTTTTTTTAATAAATCCAGTCCATCCATTATTCTCTACGGATTTAAAATGTTTTTTAACTTAGTTTTTACCCTGTTCATCTTCACTCTTGCATTTACTTCAGTAATACCCAGGGTTTCAGAAATATCTCTATAATTTTTATCTTCGAGATATAAAAAAACGAGTGCTTTTTCAATATCGTTTAATTCCTGAATTGCCGAGTACATTACTTTTAATTGTTGCTCGGTCTCATCATCATATTCTTCGGCTTTAATTTTAAAATCTACAGTATCAAAATCCTGCGTTTTTATACTTCTTTTTTTCTTTCGGTATAAAGTGATGGCCGTATTTAAGGCAACCCTGTACATCCATGTACTAAATTTTGCTTCTCCCCTAAACTTGGGGTAAGCTTTCCACAGTTGAATAGTAATTTCCTGAAATAGGTCGTTGTGGGAATCCTGATCATTAGTATAAATACGACATATTTTATGCGCTATATTCTGGTGTTTCTCCAGGTTTTTTACAAACTGATGTTCTAGTTCTTTATCCACAATAATTGGTTAGCTCTTATATGTAGTATAACAGGCTGTAATGTTACAAAAAAGTATAAAGTATAGTTAATGCAGGCTTATTTTTTCAGCCAAAGCGGGAGAAAACTTAAATTTGAGTGCATAACTTCCATAAAAAGGGAGCGATCTAAATCTCGATTATCGAGTAAAACCAACCTTTATGAATATTCCAAGAACAAATTTACCTAGAGTCGTTATTATTGGTGGCGGTTTTGCTGGAATGGCAATGGTAAGAAAATTAATTGGCGAAGACGTTCAAACCGTTATTTTAGACCGTCATAACTATCATACTTTCCAGCCTTTATTATACCAGGTTTCTACCTCTGGTTTAGAACCAGATTCTATTGCATATCCTATGCGTAAAATTACACGTAATAGTAAAAAATGTCTTTTTAGAATGGCTGAGGTGAAATCTATAAATACCGAAAAAAGTTATATCGAAACTTCTATTGGCGATTTAATTTATGATTACCTGGTAATCGCTACCGGATCCAAGACTAATTTCTTCGGAAATAAAAGTATTGAGAAGAATGGAATGTGGATGAAAACCGTTCCGCAGGCATTGAATATTCGAAGTTTAATTCTTGAAAATTTAGAACAGGCTGTAATTACTGATGACCCTGAAAAACGAAAAGCACTACTTAACTTTGTTTTAGTAGGTGCGGGGCCAACCGGCGTAGAGCTTAGTGGCGCCATTGCAGAATTAAAGAATCATATTGTACCTAACGATTACCCCGATATAAACCCTAACGAAATGAATATTCATTTGCTGGAGGGATTAGATAGGGTTTTACCACCTATGAGCGAAAAAGCTTCTAAAAAAGCTCATGCTTTTTTGGAAGAGTTGGGAGTTAAGGTTCATTTAAATACCATGGTAGAGGAATATGATGGCCATTTAGTGACCACCAACACAGACCTCGCCCTAAAAACCGAAACTTTTATCTGGGCCGCAGGAGTAACCGGGGCACCGGTTAAAGGCCTAAAGGCAGAAGCCATGGTAGAAAAAGCCAATAGATATGAAGTGAATGCTTTTAACCAGATTAAAGGTTATGAGAATATTTTTGCAATTGGAGATATTGCGCTAATGCAAACTGAAGCCTATCCAAAAGGGCATCCCATGGTTGCTCAACCGGCAATTCAGCAGGGGAAACATTTGGCTAAAAATATTATGAATATCCTGGAAGGAAAACAACTGGAAGCGTTTAAATATAAAGATAAAGGAACTATGGCCACTGTAGGTAGAAACCGTGCGGTAGTAGATATAGAACAGGGTTCTTTCGGCGGATTTTTCGCCTGGTTTATCTGGATGTTTGTACACCTTTGGTTTCTAATTGGCTTTAGGAACCGGCTGGTAACTTTCTTTAACTGGCTGTATAACTATTGGAATTATGATAAAGCCGCGAGGCTAATTATCAGGCCATTTAAAGGTTATGAAAAGCAAATGAAAGTTGATAAAGAAGAGATATAAAAATTAAAAATGCAGTTAAGGTTTTTTCGCTTAACTGCATTTTTAAATTGTAATTATCTCATTTTCTTTATCTCCTTGTTATAATCTTCTGCAAGGCTGGTTTTTTGTTTCTCGGTTAAGGCTTTTCCGGCCATTTGAAAAACTTCCTGTTCTTCTTCATCAAGATGATGAGTTACCTTATGTTCAAGTTCTTTAGCGATTTTTAGCCAGTTAGAAGCGTCCATTTCAGTATCTTCTAATTCTTCTATTAATTCATCCATTTCGTGATGCTCGGCCACACTATGCCTGGCTTTTTCCTGTGTAAGATCTTTCTTGATCAACGGAATATAAAAATGCCTTTCTTCGGCATCGGCGTGAATTTTTAATTCGTGTTTTAACTGCTCAAAAATCTTTTTTCTTTCTTCGGTATCACCGTGGGTTTCTACCAATTTAGCCACAAGATCTCGTTGTATTTCATGTTCCTCGCGTAATGCTTCAAAAATATTCATAATTTAGTATGGGTTTTGTATCGAAATTATAGATTTATAAGTTAAGGAAAATATAATCAGGTGATTTCTTTATAGTTTAAATCGGTTCTAAAGAATAAATTACGGTTCAGTTTAAGTTTTCTACAATTCAGAAATTTTAATTAGTAAAGAAATTGGCTTTCTCGCATCTTAGCTCCTGTAAATAAAAATTGATGAAATTTTTTCTGAAAATATTAAAGATTAGTTTGGTGATAACCGCCCTGGTGGTTTTTCTTGAATTACTTTTTAGTGAATTTAATCTTGAAATTTTCCTGGAGTTGGAAACCTGGCTGCTATATTTTTCTTACAGTTTTATCCTCACCTTTATAAATGCTAGTTATTTCTGGTGGTTTGGAGCGAAAATTAGCTGGGAGAATGCAACCTTAAAAAAAGTACTTTTAGGCTCTTTGGGCTCTGTTATTTTAACCCTAATAGGTTTCTTTTTTTGTCGCTTATTGCATCACGTAGTTTATGATGGAGTCCCATTTCAGGAATTTTTGAGCAACGAAAGAATGTCTTTTTATCTTTTTCCTTTGCTTTTCACTACTATTATTTCCCTGTTTTTCCATCTTATTTATTTCTACAAAGCTTTACAGGAAAAGAAGATAAAGGAGCAAAAGATAATCGCCGGTACGGCTTCGGCTAAATTTGATGCGCTTAAAAATCAATTAGATCCGCATTTTTTATTTAATAGTTTAAATGTTTTAAGTGCTTTAATTGATGAAAACCCCGAGCAGGCACAAAAGTTTACCAGTGCGCTTTCTAAGGTTTATCGTTACGTTCTTGAACAAAAAAATAAGGAATTGGTTGATCTTGAAGAAGAATTAAAATTCGCCAAAACCTATATGGAATTGCTGAAAATGCGTTTTGAAGATGCTATTGTTTTTAATTTTCCTTCAAATTTAAAGAATCCCGAGGCAAAAGTTGTCCCGCTTTCGCTGCAGTTACTTTTAGAAAATACTATAAAGCACAATACTGTAAATTCTGAAAATCCATTAGAGATTAGCATTGTAGAAGAAGATAGAAATTTGGTGGTGAAAAATAATCTTCAGCCCAAAGCAATTCTCAAGCGAGGTAGTGGAGTAGGGCTTTCAAATATTAAACAGCGCTATCATTTGCTAACCGACAGGAAAGTGCAAATAGACAATTCAAATAACCTTTTCAGCGTAAAATTACCGCTGTTAACCAAAATTGTAAAAATGGAAGAAAAACCACCGGTGTTTGCCGAGCAGGATGCGTATTTGCGCGCAAAAAAACAAGTAAAAGCAGAACGTGAATTCTATGGTAATTTAACATCTTATTTAATTGTAATTCCTGTCTTGGGGTTATTCAATTACCTCACCTACAGCGGATTTATTTGGGCTATTTTTCCGGCAATAGGTTGGGGCATAGGAGTGTTTTTTCACGGCTTATCGGTTTTTAATTATAATCTTTTACTCGGAAAAAATTGGGAAGAGCGAAAAATTAAAGAATTAATGCAAAAAGATAAAATCAACTAATTATGGAAACTTCAGAAGATAAATATTTAAAAGCCCGGGAACGGGTTAAAGAATTACGGGAGTTCTACAATCATTTATTCTCCTATATTTTAGTGAATTTATTTTTAGCTGGAATTAATTACTATACGAATCAATGGGAATATCCCTGGTTTTTATGGGTTGTAGGCGGTTGGGGAATTGGTTTAGCCTTTGATGCTCTAAAAGCCTTTAGGTTAAACCCTATGTTTGATAAACGCTGGGAAGAACGTAAAATTAGGGAATATATGGAAAAGGAAGAAAAACAGCGTTGGGAGTAATGGAAATAGTAATTGTTGAAGACGAAAAACCTGCCGCACGCCGCTTACAGAGAATGCTGAAAAAGCTGAATTTGGAAGTAAATACTATGTTACACTCGGTAAAAGAAGGAATTGAATGGTTTAATAAAAATCCTGAACCCGATCTCGTTTTTCTTGATATTCAACTTAGTGATGGCATCTCCTTTGAAATATTTGACAAGGTGAAAATTAACAGCGCTGTTATTTTTACCACTGCTTACGATGAATATGCGCTAAAAGCTTTTAAACTGAATAGTGTAGATTACCTCCTGAAACCCATAGATGAAGAAGAATTGGAAAATGCAGTTAACAAGTTCAGGGAAAATTACCAGAAGAATAATTCCCAAATTGATTTTAATGCTTTTAGAAGAATTCTTGAAACCGGTGGCAAACCAGATTATAAAACGCGTTTTACCATTCAGGTTGGGCAGCATTTAAAAATTATTTCAACCAGCGAAATTTGTTGTTTTTATTCTGAAAATAAAGCGTCTTATCTTACAACAAGTTCCGGTAGAAATTATCCTGTAGATATTTCGCTTGAAAACCTGGAAAACGACCTAGATCCTGAAAAATTCTTCAGAATTAACCGTAAATCTATTGTGAATATTGATTGCATAGAAGATATTATTAGCTACACCAACAGCCGTTTAGAAGTTAAGTTGAATGCTTTTTCTGGGTTTCAATTAATTGTAAGTCGGGAGCGGGTTAAAGACTTTAAAAATTGGATTTCTTAGCCTTAGACTGTTAAAATAGAATATTTTAAAACCTTACGACTTATTTCTTCGTAAATATTGATGAAGACTGGATTTTAAACAACTTTGTTTTCTTCCGGTTTTCTATTTCTATTTTTTTGGTTGGTTATGTGAAGGTTTACTGTATAAGATATGGTGAACCTTCATTTTTTAATGATGGAGATTCAACTAAAATGTTTTGTTTTAAAATTAAGGTGCAGCTACAGTTCCTAAAACATATAGTTGTTCCATTGTTGGAGTTTCACTACCGCCCTCAGGCTCTAAGGTAATTCCAAAAGCTTCAGACTGGTTTGGGTTTTCCAGACTAAAAACTTTATTATCATCGGCTTCAAAATTTGCCAGTAAACCTAAACTGGTAGGAGTAAGAGGTTGCATGGTAAGTGACCAAACCTGGTAAACTTTTCCTCTGGGAGGTTCAGGTAGCTCTTTGGCATCTATATAAGCGGTATTCTCCTGGGTATTCCAATAAACGGATGCAAAGGCTTCAGGAGCTACCTGCTGACCTTTTAGCGGGATTCGCTGTACGTTTCTGTCCCTTATAACCGCAAGTAATTCTTCTGCTTTTTCAGCATCCTCACGGGCGTTAGCGATTTGTTCTTCCATTTGAACATTTCTGGCATTGGCAGCTTGTAAATCTTCTCTTAATTCGTTGGTGCGGTTAAAGAAAACAAATAAGCCGATAAGCAATAATAAACTTGCTGCCCAACCGGAATAGGTAATCCAGTTTATGCTTCTAACCGGAGTCGCTACCGGAGCGGTTCCCGTTGGTGATTTGCTTAACTTCTCTTTTATTGAAGAAATTAAATGTTCAGCATTATTTGGAGCCGTAGCAGCTGAAAGTGTAAGTAATGCTTTTTCAATTTCTTCAACTTCGGCTTTAACTTCAGGATATTCTTTTAGCACACGACTAACCTCTCTACTTTCTTTTTCAGAAAGTGCTCCATAAACATATAGTTCAAGAATTCCAGACGATATGTACTTTTGAATATCCATTACTTAATTACCATTGCTCTTAATTTATCTATACAAACGCGGTTTCTGGTTTTCACCGTGCCCAGTGGCATATCTAATTCTTCTGAAGTTTCTTTTTGAGTATAGCCTTTAAAAAATAAATAATCAATCAATTTTTTACAAACCGGTTTTAAAGCGTCTATGTATTTTTTAAGACCTATAGAATCCACAGCTTCAGAGAAATTAGTTTTAGCCTCTAATATATCTACGAAGTTATCGGTCTTAAGGTTTTGTTGGTCGTTTTTAAAATCTTTAGAGCGTATTTTATCTATAGAAGCATTTCGGGCAATATTAAGAATCCAGGTGAAAAACCGGCCTTTATCTGAATTGTAACTGGGTGCTTTGTCCCAGATTTTTAAAAACACATCCTGCAATACTTCTTCAGCAACTTTTTCGTCTCTAATTATGGTAAAAATAATTCCATAAGTACTTTCAGAATATAAATGGTAAATACGCTCAAAGGCACGTTCGTTACCCTTTTGAAGTTCTAAAATTAAAGCGTCTTGTTGCATAAATAGATAATGACTTGCCGGGTAAAAATATGATAAACTCCCGTGTAAAAAAATAAAAAGCGGCAATTTGCCGCTTTTTATTAATTCTTATGTGAAAAGATTTACATTTTTATTACTCCACATCCAACTCTGGTGCCTGCAGCTCCAGAAGGTTGAGAGGTGAAATCATCAACTCCGTCGTGAACTATTATTGCTTTTCCAACAATATTCTTGTTTTCATCGTCACAATCTATACACCATTCATCTGTAGTCATGCTCACAGTACCTTCTCCATTGGCATCAACTTCAAAGTTGCCTATATCGCCTTTGTGGTAGCCTTCAGCATCACCCCACTTACCATGTTTTTCGTTGGTTGGGTTCCAGTGGCCCCCGGCAGAAGTTCCATCTTCAGCAGAGCAGTCTGCTTTCTGGTGAATATGGATCGCGTGTTGACCCTCGGCTAAACCTGTGATGGTAGCTTCCATAGTAACTTCTCCATTTTCCTGGGTAAAAGTTACTTCACCACCTAAGTTGCTTCCGCTTTTAGGCTCTAGAGGTACAGTTATTTCTTTAACTTCTTCCTCGTCTTGCTGTGCTTCCATTTCAGAATTCATTTCTGTTTCGGCAGCGTTTTCAGCGTCATTGTCTTTTTTGTCGTTTTTACAGCCAATTATAAATAAAGAGGCGCAAAATACTAATGATAAACTTATTCTTTTCATAATCTATTGATTGGTTTTTAGATTAAACATTACTAAATTAAGCCTATCCCAAGGCCTGACCAAAGATTTAAGGATAGGTTAACAAACTCAGTTTTTCAGCATTCTAAATTAGTTTGGTAGTAATATTTGTTTCAGAAGTTAAACTTCTGTGTACCGGGCAACGATCGGCAATTTCCAAAAGTCTTTGTTTTTGCTTTTCATCTAAATCCCCAACGAGCTTAATTTCCCTTCTAAAAGTATCTATTTTTGAAGTTTTCTCTTCGCAGTTTTTGCAATCTGTACTATGTTCGCGGGAATAATGAACGTGGGTTTCAACGTCTTCTAAGGGCCAGTCTTTTCGTTTAGCATACATTTGAAGCGTCATAGAAGTACAGGAAGCCAGGCCAGAAGATAAGAACTGATATGGAGTAGGGCCGTAATCTTTACCGCCGGCTTTTATAGGTTCGTCTGCCAGGAAAGTATGGTTCCCGGCCTTCATTTGGGTGGTAAACCCATCTTCTGCTTCTAAGCCTGCTACCACATCAGCTTCCGATTCTGGTACTTCTTTCTTAGGAATGTCTAAATATCTTGAAGCCCAGGAAGCAATAACATTTCCGGCATAAGAGGCATCTTCTTTATTGGCAAGCAAATGTTGCGAACCGTCCAGGGAAATAAAACTTTTAGGATGCCGGGCAGCAATATAAAGTTCTTCGGCATTTTTAATACTTACAATTTTGTCCTGTGGCGAGTGCATTATTAACAGTGACTTTTTAAGCTCACCCAGGTAAGATTTTAATTCGTGTTTATCAATATCTTCAAGAAATTGCTTCTTTATTTTAAAAGGTCTACCGCCAATATTTACCTGTGCCTCACCGTTTTTCTCAATTTCCTCAACATTATTTTGTATTAAATGCTGAACATGAGCAGTAGTTGAAGGCGCTGCTATAGTGGTTACCGCTTTAACCGATTTTAATTCTTTTGCAGCGAATAAAACTGCTGCACCACCTAACGAATGTCCAATTAAAAGGCTGGGTGCTGTAAATTCTTCCTCTAAATAAGTTGCAGCAGCCAGAAGATCCTGAATATTTCCTGAAAAATTACTTTCTGAAAATTCTCCTTCGCTTTCTCCCAGTCCTGTAAAATCGAAACGTAATACTCCATAGCCGTTTCGGGCCAACGTTCTACTGATATTTTTAGCAGCAAAAAAGTTCTTATTACAGGTAAAACAATGGGCGAAGAGCACAAAATTATGAGGATCCTGGTTAAATGGAAGCTCTAAATATCCAGATAAATCGTCTCCATTTTTATTCTTAAAGTTTACTTTTTCCGTTTTCATCTATAAGTTTTTATTCAAGGTACAAATTGTTTGCAATGGCTAAAACAAAAAAGCTGATTGAAATTCAAAAAAATAGTTTTTTTGAATTTCAATCAGCTTTTAATAACAAGGAGTTTCTGCTTATTCCAGTTCCCTTATTTTAATATTTCGAAACCAAACTTTATCACTATGATCTTGTAAAGCAATGTGGCCTTCCCGATTTTTACCGAAATCTTCCCAGTCTTTAAACTTTGAGTTTTCTACCAATTTGCTCCATTCTTCCCCATGGACCGGGAACTCGTTTATTAAAGTTCCATTTAAACGTACAGAACCTTTATTGGTTTTATGGTTAATTCTAATTACGGTTTTATTCCATTCTCCCGCATTTTTGGTTTTATCTTCACTTGGCGGCATCATATCATAAAGTGCACCGGCTTGTCTAACCTCACCATTTTTTGCATCTGGATGCAGTTTATTATCCAATAACTGAATTTCGGGACCTGTTAAATATGGTTCAGAAAATTCTTCACTTTCCTGAACACCCCACATAATTCCGCTATTTCCTCCTTCTGAAATTTTCCATTCCAGGGAAAGTTCAAAATTAGTATAGGTTTTTTCTGAAATAAGATTCTCAGTACCTTCACGTTCTCCTTCAGCAGGGGTAAAAGCAAGCACGCCATCTTTTACCTGCCACTGGTTTGAAATTGAATCAGCGTTAAAGGCTTTCCAGCCATCAAGGTTTTGCCCGTTGAACAAGTTGGTGTAATTTTCCTCATCATTAGCCATTGCCGTAGTATCGTTCGCTGCATCAGCTTCATAGGCCTCTTTTGCTTCCTGGTCTTCTCTATCTGATTTATTATCAGATTTACAGGCGGTGGCCATAATTGTAGCCGTTACTAGAATTAAACTTACTTTTTTCATTTTATATAATTAGTTGATTCCTAAGATTCGTTTTAATTTCTTTTCGTCAATTTCGCTTCCTGCAAAATCATCAAATTTCTTTTGAGTAGCTTCAATAATATGACTTTGAATAAAAGGAGCTCCCTCGCGAGCACCCTGGTCTGGAGATTTAATACAGCACTCCCATTCCAAAACCGCCCAAACATCGCAACCATATTCGGTTAATTTTGAAAAAATGGTTTTAAAATCTACCTGGCCATCTCCGGGATGTCTATATCTTCCCGCTCTGTCTATCCAGTCACCATAACCTCCAAAAGAACCTTTTTTCCCCGTAGGGTTAAATTCAGCATCTTTTACATGAAACATTTTTATGAATTCGTGGTAATGGTCTATATATGAAATATAATCTAATTGTTGCAGCACAAAATGGCTGGGATCATACAATAAATTAACCCGTTTGTGATTATTGGTTGCTTCAAGAAAGCGTTCAAAAGTAACTCCGTCGTGAAGGTCTTCTCCTGGGTGAACTTCATAACAAACATCTACGTTTTGTTCATCAAATTCATTTAAAATAGGTAGCCAGCGTTTTGCAAGTTCCTTGAATCCCATTTCTACCAAACCTTCCGGTCTTTGCGGCCAGGGATGAGCGGTATGCCAAAGCAAAGACCCGCTAAATGTACCGTGCACATCAAGACCAAAATTACGGCTTGCGCGAGCTGCACTTTTCATTTGTTCTACGGCCCATTCGGTTCTGGCCTTTGGATTGCCTTTAACTTCTTTTGGAGCAAAATTATCAAACATAGTATCGTACGCCGAATGTACTGCCACGAGTTGTCCCTGTAAATGGGTACAAAGCTCTGTGATTTCCAGTCCGTAAGATTCTACTTTTCCTTTAATCTCGTCGCAATAATCTTTGCTTTCTCCAGCTTTGGTTAAATCTATCAAAGCTGATTCCCAGGTTGGGATTTGTATTCCTTTATATCCTAAATCTGCCGCCCATTCGCATAAACCATCCAAACTATTGAAAGGCTTTTCTGTATCCATAAATTGGGCTAAATAAACCGCAGGTCCTTTTACTGTTTTCATCTCATTAATTTTTTATGCGTCTATTTTTATCCAAACATTTCCTTTAGAGTGAGACTCTACTACTTTTTCAATAAAGTTCATACCACGTATACCATCTTTCATAGTAGGAAATTCAGCAGGGTGATATTTTTCACCATTAATGGCGCGAGCAACTCCTTTATAAATATTTCCCATAGAATCAAAAATACCTTCTGGATGTCCCGGAGGTAGTTTTGTACCGTCTAAAGACAGGGCAGAATTGTATTCGTGCCCCGGTTTTAAAACCTTCATAGGTTGCCCTTCTTCTAATTTGTAAAGGTAATTTGGGTTTTCCTGTTCCCATTTTAAACCGGCTTTTTTTCCATAAATCTTAACCGCAAAGTTATTTTCTTCCCCGGTAGCGATCTGGCTTGATCTAAGCACTCCTTTTACAAATTCTGAAAAACGAAGAAGCACTGTGCCGTCAACATCCATCTTATTGTCAGAATATACATAGTTCAGATCGGCTAAAAGCTCTTTTACTTCCAGGCCTGTTACATATTCAATCATATCAAAAGCGTGGGTGCCAATATCGCCAATACAACAACTTATTCCACCTTTTTCGGGATCAAGGCGCCAAATACTGTTTCTTTGTTCTTTATCGTGTATAATTGAATTTATCCAACCCTGATAATATTGCACATCAATTTTTTGAACTTCTCCAATCTCTCCGGCAGCAATCATTTCTTTCATTTGCCTAATCATTGGGTAACCGGTATAGGTATAGGTTACCGCAAAAACCGTTTTAGATTTGGTAAGTGTCTCTTCAAGTATTTTTGCTTCTTGGTAAGTGGTGGTCATTGGCTTTTCACAGATTACGTGAAAACCGTTTTCCAGCAGCTGTTTTGCCATTGGAAAATGTAAAAAATTTGGGGTAAGAATAGAAACAGCCTTTATTCGCTCTTCTTCGGGCAGTTTGGCTTCTTCTGCAATTAAATGGTCCAGGTCTTTATAAACCCTATCGGTACCAATGCCAAGTTCTCTAGCAAATTCCTGACTTTCTTTTAATTCTGGATTAAAAACCCCGCCTACAAATTCAAATTTATCGTACATAGAAGAAGCTACCCGGTGTAAAACTCCTATAAGGGAATCTCCACCGCCGCCTAATACTCCTAATTTTATTTTTTTACCCATATTTCAGTAATTTTTTGATTGGTTATATTTCAATATCTTTTTTGGCTATTTTTTCATCTTTAAAGAAAATAGCAAATAATATAAGAACTACAAAAGCAAATGCCGCGGGGAAGATCCAAATTTGTTCCCAATTATGGCTGCCATCGGCGTTCAAATACATGTCGCTAACCTGCCCCGCTACCCAGAAACCAATAAGCATCCCCACACCATAGGTGGCTAAAGTAATTAAGCCCTGAGCGGCACTTTTAATTTTTGGCCCCGCTTTGGAGTCGGTATATATTTGTCCCGAAACAAAGAAAAAGTCATAGCAAATTCCGTGAAGGCCAATTCCTATTATTAACATAAAAGCAAGTTCCCCGGTATCACCATAGGCAAACAGCAAATATCTAACCGTCCAAGCTAACATTCCTGCCAGGATGGTAATCTTAAATCCGAATTTTTTAAAGAAATAAGGAATAAGTAGAAGAAACAAAGCTTCTGATACCTGACCTATAGACATTTTTGCTGTAGGATCTTCCATTCCAATTTCAGAAAGAAAAGGATTGGCATTTTGGTAATAAAAAGCCAGTGGAATAGAAATTAGAATTGAGGAAATAAAGAAAATAAGGAAGTTCTTGCCTTTAAGTAGGCCAATTGCTTCCAGTCCTAAAATATCGGAAATTGAAACTTTTTCTCCTTTGCTGCTCGGTGGAGTTTTAGGTAGACTAAAACTGAATAAGCCTAACATAGCAGAAGCTATTGCAGCCATTAAAAAGGTATATCGAAGCATTCCTTCTGCACGACCCTCGGCAGAATCCCATGCAAAAACGAGACTTATTATTAACCCTGAAATTATCCATCCTATGGTTCCAAATACTCGAATACTTGAAAATTGTTTAGAAGGATCTGACATTTGATAAAAAGAAATGGAATTTACTAAAGCCAGGGTAGGCATATAAATAATCATATACCCTAAAACATAAGGATAAAAATTGCTAAAATCTTCTGCCTGAAACATCATATAAAGCAATAAGGCACCAACAAGATGAAGTACCCCAAGGATGCGTTCGGCATTAAAAAAACGGTCGGCAATTAGCCCAATAATAAAGGGAGCTACAATTGCTCCCCAGGATTGAGTAGAAAAAGCCATAGCCGTTTGTGCACCTGTGGCTTCTAAATTTTGTGGTAAAAAAGTACCTAAAGTTACAAACCACCCTCCCCAAATAAAGAATTCGAGGAACATCATGGTTGATAGCTGGAATCTGGTTAAACTTTTCATTATCTTTTGTAGCTTCTCTTAGTTATTGTTGCTGTTTAATTTGCTCCCAACTTCTATTAAAAGTTCTTTAGTGGCTTTTATACCTTCCTCAGGAGATAAATTCTCTCCTTCATATTCTACTCCAATGAAACCGGTGTATCCTGCATCCTGAACAATTTTTAAGATTCTCTCATAATCAAGGCTGGTTTCTTCCCCTTCGTCATTAAAATCGTAAGATTTGGCGCTCACAGCTTTTGCATGAGGCATCATTTCTTCTATTCCCTGGTACTTTGGATATTCCTCTACACATTTTGCTTCCCAACGTTCACCGCCCTGTCTTTTAAGGCAAAAATTACCAAAATCTGGAAGGGTACCGCAGTTTTCCATATTTACATCTTCAATTACTTCTACAAGAAGTGCCGCGTTAGAAGAAAGATATCCGTGATTTTCTACTAAAACATTCACATTTTTTCCTGCTGCATATTCGCTAAGCGCTTTTAAGCCTTTGGCAGCTGAAGCTTTCCATTCTTCCGGTTCTTCACTACCAAAAAGATTAACTCTTATAGAGTGGGCGCCTAAAAAATTAGCGGCATCAACCCATTTTTTATGATTTTCTACGGCTTTTTCACGTTCAGCCTGGTTAGGGCTGGCTAATTCGCCTTCACCGTCTACCATAATTAGAACGTTCTCTACATCAAATTCTTCGCTCTTTGCCTTTAAAGTATCCAGCACTTTTTGCATTGCTTCTTCAGGATTATTGGCTTCACTAATGCGCTGGCCGTAAAAGCTACTAACATATTCAATGCCTTCAAATCCCATTTCGTTCGCTTTTTCAGCAAAATCTATTGGATCTAATTCTCCGGCAAAAATTGGCTTATTAAGAGACCATTGTGCAAGAGAAAGTTTAAAAAATGGTTCAGCATTTTCTTCGGTTTTAACTTCAGCGGTTGCTGCGTTGTCTTTTTCAGCTTTTTGATCTTTACAGGAAAAAATTCCGAAGGAGATAAAAAGGAATAATAAATAATAAGAAAGTTTGGTTGGTCTTAGGTTCATAAAATAGGTTTAAGGGTTATTAGAATGTGATTTTACTGATAATTTAAAATCTTAA
The DNA here is from genome assembly GCF_017579965.1 of Salegentibacter sp. BDJ18. Lineage (NCBI taxonomy): Bacteria > Pseudomonadati > Bacteroidota > Flavobacteriia > Flavobacteriales > Flavobacteriaceae > Salegentibacter > Salegentibacter sp. BDJ18. The sequence continues at coordinate 30,699 of NZ_JAFLQX010000025.1, read as the reverse complement.
AAGTATACTTTTTTTTAAAGAAGCAAAATTATAACCATAAATTTATATATTTGAAGGCATTCGATTAACTAAATTATTAATTAACTACAAGACAGTGAGCAATTATTATGAAAAAAACACTTATGATGCAATAGTCGTAGGTACAGGAATTAGCGGTGGTTGGGCCGCCAAAGAGCTTAGTGAAAAAGGATTTAAAACCCTTGTGCTTGAACGTGGACGTATGGTAAAACATATTGAAGATTATCCAACAATGAACGATGATCCCTGGGATTATAAGTTTAAAGGACAATTAACACGCGAAGAAGAAAAACGTCAGCAAAAACAAGCACGTACCGGTTATACTACTAATAAAGCCAGCGCACATTGGTTTGTAGACGATATTAAACACCCTTATAATGAAGTAAAAAGATTTGACTGGATGCGTGGGTATCACGTGGGAGGAAGATCTATTATGTGGGGACGTCACAGCTACCGCTTGAGTGATTTAGATTTTACCGCAAATAAAGAAGATGGCCACGGTGTAGACTGGCCAATTCGCTATAAAGATATTGCACCCTGGTATGATTATGTTGAATCATATATTGGCGTGAGTGGTGAAAACCTTGGGTTAAGCCAATTACCCGATGGGAAATTTCTTCCGCAAATGCCGCTAAACTGCGTTGAAGATCACCTTAAAAAAAGTATGGCCGACAATTTTAGCGACGGCCGTGTGCTAACCGCAGGTAGGGTTGCGCATATTACTGGTGATAAAGAATTTGAAGGTAGGTCTAGTTGCCAATTTAGAAACCGTTGTATTAGAGGTTGTCCTTACGGCGCTTACTTTAGCAGTAACTCTTCTACATTACCGGCGGCAGAACGAACTGGCAATATGACTTTAAGACCTAATTCTGTAGTAAAACAGGTTGTTTACGATCCTGAAACCAAACTGGCTACAGGGGTAAAAGTTATAGATACCGAAACTAAGGAGGAAATAGAGTTTAAAGCCAATGTTATTTTCCTTTGCGCTTCTGCCATTGCATCTACAAGCATTCTAATGCAGTCAAAATCTGATAGGTTTGAGAATGGTTTGGGGAATGATAGTGGAGAACTGGGGCATAATGTAATGGACCACCATTTTAAAGCCGGAGCATCTGGTAAATATGATGGTTTTGAAGACCAATATTATAAAGGAAGAAAACCTAACGGAATTTATTTGCCCCGTTTTAGAAATATTAATGGAAGCGATAACCTTGGATTTACCCGTGGTTATGGTTACCAGGGTGGTGCAAGTCGTGGAGACTGGAGTGAAGGCATTGCTGAAGCTTCTTACGGCAAAGAATTAAAAGAAGCCATTGTGAAGCCGGGTGGCTGGACCATGGGCTTAATGGGCTTTGGGGAAACCTTACCTTACCACGAAAATAAAATGAGCCTGGATTATGATAAAACCGATGAATGGGGCTTGCCAACAGTAACTTTTGATGCAGAGTTCAAAGAAAATGAACTTAAAATGAGAGAAGATATGGTAGGCCAAGCAATAGAGATGTTGGAAAAAGGCGGATTTGAAGATGTACAGGGTTATGATGATATTGGCGCACCGGGACTTGGAATTCACGAAATGGGAACTGCCAGAATGGGAAGAGATCCTAAAACTTCGGTTTTAAACGGAAACAATCAGGTACACGCCGTTCCTAATGTATATGTTACCGATGGTTCTTTTATGACTTCTGCTGGTTGTCAAAACCCATCATTAACTTATATGGCAATGACTGCAAGGGCTGCAGACCACGCTTCTAAAAATTTTAAAAAATCATCTAACGCTTAATTATTAGGATTATGAATAGAAGACAGGCATTAAGAAACATAGGACTTGGAGCGGGGGCTATAATTGTAGGTCCAACTACTTTAAACCTTTTGCAAAGCTGTAAAAATGACCCTTCTTATAACTGGGAGCCCACTTTTTTAAGTGCTTCTAACGGATTTGCGTTAAAACAGATTTTAGAAGTTATAATTCCAAAAACTGATACTCCTGGTGCTAATGATTTAAACATAGCCGAATTCATAGATTCTTATATGGAAGAGGTTGCTCACCAGGACAGGCAGGAGAAATTCAAACAATCTGCTGATGCTTTTTCCAGGGCGTTTAAAAATGAATTTGATAAAGATGCAGGAGAAGGTAGTGCTGAAGAATATGAGCAAATTGTAGCAAAATATCTTAGAGCAACTCCGGCAGAAAGAGATGAAATAGCCAAACGAAATACAGAAACCCAGGATCCGCAGGATAAAGATCAAAAAATAACTTTAGATGCTGATGCAGGTACTTTAGCTTATTTAGAAGAAGTAAGAAGTATGGGAATATGGGCTTATAAAACCAGTGAACAAATTGGTGAAGAAGTAATGTGGTACGATCCAATTCCCGGGGAATATATTCCTTGTGGTTCAGTAGATGAACTGGGAGGTGGAAAAGCTATGTCGCTTTAGTTTTTAAAGAGTACAGTGAATAAATATCAAACCTCACAGATTTTAAAAACCTGTGAGGTTTTTTTAGTATTAAATGCACCAAGACTTGTTTTGAAGACACAATATGTTTTCCCACAACTGCCAGCCGCGCAGTTTAATTCAGGTTTTTGCCGTATTAAAAGAAAGTCTAAAAAGTACTATTTTCGTTAAGCTACCCCGAATCTTTGGAATTGTATCAGCTTCTAACGTGGTTTGATTATCAATTATCTTAGATCCTGAAACAAGTTCAGGATGATAAATTTCAAGAGGATAAGAGATAGTATTCTATTCTAGTATTGGAAAATATATTTCAGCTTCCCATAAAGATTCATCTCCACCCATTTGCGGATTATCTTTAAATATTTCCAGGATATTTTCGCTTTTAACCTCAATATTATTTTTTTCAGCATAATCAAGTAAATGAAACCAGGCATTATGCGAAAACATATAATTCCCGTGAAAACTCGCTTTTAAAGCTTTTTCTGAAGTAATTTTTTGAATATCAATTAATAAATCTTTAGGATAGGTTTGCATTTTTGCGATTGGGAAACAAAAACTGAAATTGATATTTTTAGTCTGTTTATTCCAGGAATTAATGAGAATTCTAGGCCTGCCCAGGGTTTCTAAATCGTTCTCCAGGATATAATTAGAAAGTATATCTATAGTCTTCATCATTTCAAAGGCTTTTTGATCTACTTTACTGTTGGTGGTAATACAGGCACAGGTGTTCTCAGGAATAACACTTTTTCCTTCAAGTTGAACGGTATATAATGCTCTATTGGTAGATAAAGCTTTTTTAAAATAGGCAATTTCAGCTTTCATTTCTTTCTGAAATTTGTTTTGACCTATCAGCAAGAAGAAGCGATCTTTAAAAGAATTATTTTTATTGCTTACCTTAACCTTTACCTCACTTATTGAATCGTTTTTGGGTTTAATAATCCAAGTGAGTTCATAACTTTCTGCATTCAATTCCGTTTCCTGAATTACCTTGGAAAAATCAGATTTAATTTCAGAATTATTGATTTCCATTTTATCAAAAATTGGAGAATCTACCCTATAAACTATTTCACCTGGAAGCGCTTTTGCTTCAAATTTTATAGCGTAATCATTATTTTTAATCGTAAAATACCAAAGCAAAAAAAGCACAGGTAGACCAATAAGAAACAGTAGCCAGTATTTTTTTGACATTAAATTAGTATGTAAGAGGTTGTATGTTGAGGTTTTCTACTACGTGGTTGCCAAGATTTCTTCCCTGTACAATCCCATTTTCTACAGCAGAGCGGTAATGAATTCCGCCATATAATCTACTTATAGCGGCTTCGTTGGCTGCGTGAGAAAAGGAATTAAACGATCTTATTGGTAATCCGTATTTTACCTCGGTGTCATCTTCAAAATTGAATTCTTCACCAAAAATACGGGTAAGAACAATAGAAGCCGCCCCCGAAACTACTGAATGCCCACTAGAATATTCAGGAAAGGGTGGCGTTTGCAGTACAGGTTTCCAATTCTCGTCTATATGCTTATTAATTAAAGTTTCAGGCCTTACCAGGTTACTTCTGTATTTTTCGTCCCAACAACTTATAAACCCGTCGGCCAAAGCGATAGCAGTTGTGGTATAGGCATATGAACTTTGTGCGAAGTCTAACTCTGCCTTTTTAGAAGCAATTTTGCAAATTCCCATCCAGTGTCCGCCAGGAGTGATTTTCTTAGTCGCAAACATAAGATGACCGCGTTGGGTAGACACATAAGGATTGCAATCCCAAAATTGAGCAATTTTCATTTCTTCGGCTTCATCTCCTTTTTTCTCCATTTCGTTTTTAATCTCGTAGACTTCAACGAGCTCTTCGTAAAAAGCGGTTCCTTTTTTTAATGAAAACTCGGGATGAGGTAAAGGTTTAAATTGGGAAGCAGAATCTAATGTAAAAGGTCTAATTTTTGGCCAGTGAGGCTCAATACCATCCATATAAGATGGAGGGGTAGGCTGCCAACGGGCGGGATCGTCACTATACACCGAGTATTTGGGCATAGTGCGGGTTTCTTTATAATTATCTTTATCTATCCAGGAGGAAAGATGCTGAGCAACCGCCAGGCCATAATCTTTTGAGGAATTAAACTCATCTTTATTCGTTTTTTCCCATTCTGAGTAAAGACTGTCACGGTAAGTGGTAAGTAAGTCTTCAGAAAAAATTAATTTTTTTCCAATTTCAATTTTTGCCACAAGCGCGGCGAGTTTATAATTGATATTTGCAGTAGAATCTACACTAGGAATAGGTTCCAGCTCTTCAAATTTTGAAGTGAGATCTATTAAATCTTTATTTTCCTGCCGCATAATTTGATAAGCAGCCAGGTTGGAGTAAGCATAAATTCGGCTGGCTACAGGTGGTGAAAAAATATCGTGCACCATAATATCGGTAATTTTATCTACCGTTTGGTGATAATTTTCGGCTGTAACTACAATAGGTTTTTCTTCCTGGGAACAGGAAGTTAAAATTAATGTGCTTATAAAAAAATAAAGATATTTTTTCATTTAATTGTTCAATTTATAAAATTGTGGTTTACCATTGTTCAGGCTTAGCATAAGATAATCTTTTCCCTTAAAATTAATTAAATCAAGGCTTCTTACACTCTTTTGGGTAAGATTTAATCCCAACTCAACTCCTTCTAAAACCTCACCATTTTTCGTGATTATATTTCCCGCTAATGCATCAAATCTTCCGTGGTAGGGTGTTATTCCAAAATAATTGCCGGCAACCAGTACTTCTTCCTGATTATCTTTATTAAAATCGGCTTTTAAAAATGCTAAAATAGGCGCTACCTGTAATGCACTTTCAAAGGGCTTAAAAATATACTTTCCTTCCTGATTTAGCAAATATCCCGACGCCATTGTATGCACTTTCAGTAATTTAGCTTCTTCCAGGCTTTCTTTTTCAAAAACTTCTTCAATAGTTTTCCCGGCAAAATCTTTATACTGGGGGAACTTCTTTCGTAAATAGGAAAGCTGGCCTACCAGTTCATCTAGCCCGTTTGCGGGATAATATTTTTGATTTTTAGCATAAGCTAGAATTGTTTCTGTACTACCATTTTTGTCGAAATCTGAATAAAACATTTTTAGCGGAAATTCTGCCGAAGCCGGGAATTTAGTATTCAGGCCCCAGTTTCCGAGTAAATAATCCATTTTTCCATCGTTATTTATATCAAACGGAATAATTGTTTGCCATAAACCATTTAGTTTTTGACCAAAAATTTCTTTTGAAACATTCTCTAAATTTCCATTATTATTTCTGAAAAATTGCGGAGACATCCATTCTCCAATAACAATTAGATCTTCCTGACCATCCTGGTCAAAATCTGTCCAAATCGCATCGCTAACCATTCCTATTTTTTCAAGCTCTGAATTTTCCTGGATGCGGAAATTACCATTTTCATTAATGAGTAGGTAGGAAGAGGGGATCTTGCCAAAATCGTTTGATACTGCAGCGCCACCCACAAAAATATCCAGGTCGCCATCGCCGTCAATATCGCCTAATTTTGCAACTGAAGTGTTTTCGAAAAATTGCGGTAATTTTTTAGCTTTTAATTCGCTGTTTTCAAACCAATATAATTTATCTAAAAGGGCATCTGCTTCTCCGTAAAATTCTCCACCACCTGAAGTGACAAAAAGTTCATTCTTATTATCCTGGTTGAGATCTTCAATAATGGCTGATGTATTTTCGGTTTTTTCATCATTTTTCAACAATTCAAAATCCTGCTTTTTAAAAATGTTTTCCTGCTGAAAATAAATTTCTGCAGGTTCAAATTTTGAATTTCCGAAGAAGATATCATCCAGGCCGTTGCCATTTAAATCGCCAACGGCAACCGCGGGGCCCCGGTCAGAAATTTGATAAGGAATCAATTTTTGCCTGTCAAAATCGGTATACCTGTTTTCTCTATGGTTAAAGGTAATTCCCGGTAGAGAATCTACCTTTTTAAACCATGGCTTTGGCGCAAGAAAAAGTTTTTTATAATCAATAGCATCACGCTTTTGGTTTGGACTTATTACCAAATGCTGATTTAAATCCAGTTTTTCCTTTTTTTGGTAAGTATTGTCTGGCCAGATAATAAGTAGCGAATCTAACTTTTCTTTCTTCGGAAATCCAAAATGAATAATGGGTTCTGAAGAAGACTGAAACCCCCTGGAATTATAAAGCTGCCGCGTTTGCATTTTTCCTTCCTGCCAGGTAATTGCTTTGGTGCCAATGCCAAAGGTGTTTTGAGTATCTAGCTTAAAAGATATTTTTAAATAATTTGAAGTTGAGTCTGCCCGGTTTTCATAAATGCTCGCATTTGCATTAATATTATTGCTTACTATATCCAAATCCCCGTCATTGTCCAGATCGGCATAGGCGAGGCCCGTAGAAATAACCGAATCTCGAGCCATCCATTTCCCCGATTGGTCTTTAAAATTTAGGCTGTTAGAACCTTTAAAAACGTAATTATGCACCTTTCCTGAAGGCATCATTTCTAAAGCTTCATTATCTACTAAACGCGTATTATTTATTTTTTTCTGGATCTGGTTGCTGGAAACGTATTTTATATAATCTAAATCATTTGGACGTTTGGGTATCCCGGTAGCTATATAAAGATCCTGAAAGCCATCCTGGTTAAAATCGGCAAATAGGGGAGCCCAACTCCAATCTGTGGCAGCTACACCGCTTAAAAGACCGGTTTCCTGAAAATATTCCCCCTGCTGATTTATTTGCAGCATATTTCGGGTGTACTGGTAGTGATAGCCTAATTCTTCGGTCTTTAATTTATCTAAATCGCGTGGGTCGTCTCCTACAGAGGCTTTTAAAACCTTTTCATCCTGGGGAAGCATATCCAGGGTAAGAATATCTATAAATCCATCATTATTTACATCGGCGGCGTCATTTCCCATAGAAAACCGACTAACATGCCCAAATTTAGATTTTAGCGTTTCGGTAAAAGTACCGTCTCCATTATTCAAATAATAATAATCATCTTCGTGAAAATCGTTACTCACGTAGATATCTGTGAAACCGTCATTATTAAAATCGGCAGTTGCGAGTCCGAGTCCGTAACCATTAGCGCCACCATAAATCCCGGCTTCTTCGCTAACGTCCACAAATTTTCCATTATCATTTCTTAAAAGTTTATCACCGCTTTCAGCAATACGTTTATTTCTAATATCTGCCGGGCCGTAAGTATTCACCGTGTGAACAGCGTGATTAAGCAGATACATATCCAGATCGCCATCATTATCAAAATCGAAAAAAGCAGCTGTAGAAGAATAATTTTGAAAATCCAGCCCGAATTCTTCAGCTTTTTCAGAAAATGTGCCGTCACCATTATTGATGAATAATTCGTTTTTCCCGTTTAAACCGTTTATTCCAGAGACTGCACAAACATAGATATCTAACAAACCATTACCGTTAACATCGGCCATAACAACTCCTGTATTCCAATTAGACGTGCCTGAAACTCCTGCCTTTTCGGTAATATCTTCAAACTGCAAGTTTCCTTTATTAAGAAAAAGTTTATTTTTTACCTGATTTCCGGTTAGGTAAATATCTGGTAAACCATCCTTATTTATATCGCCCACAGCAACGCCGCCGCCATTATAGAAATACAAATAATCTAAAATATTTAGCGCATTTGTTTCGGTAAGATCGTTGCTAAAATTTAGGCCTGTGGTTTCTGCCGGCAGGTTTTCAAAAAGAAAATCTTCCGAAGTTTTTTCTTTCTCACAGGAAGTGAGAAAGATGAATAAAAATACCAGGCTAAAGAGCTTTCTCATCAAACTTAAAGATTTTTGGTTCCTGATTATTTATGGCTACCAGAATAAGAATTTCTCCATTTTTATTTGATATTTTCCTGATGTGTTTCACTTCACCTTCAACTAAAAATCCTGCTTTCTCTGAAGAAATAATTTCCATCTCACCATTCCCACTCACCTTTAGGAGAAGCCCTTTACTTGCATCCAAACGCCCAAATTGGGGTTTTAAGTTGAAATTGTTTCCGGCGAGTAAAAAATAACTATTTCCATTTTTGGTAGTTAGATGTTCAATAGCGTGAATACTCGATAACTGCGCCTCGGTTGGAAGTTCTTTAAACTCATAATTACCTTCAGCATTATTTAAAGCAAGAAAACTTTTAAAAGTGGTTATCTCTTTTACAATGGAATTTTCTACAATTTTTTCTGAAAAAAGTTCCTGAATTGACTTCGTAGCATATTCTGAAAATTTAAGATTCTGCTTTTTTATTGCTGAAATTTGCCCTGCCAGTTCTCTTCTTAAATGAATTGGGATATCTCTACCATCAATATTTCTGGTAAAAATTTGTTCTATAGTGCCATTACTATCAAAATCGTTGATATAAACTTTAACCGGATTTTCGGCTGAAGTTTGATAGAACGAGTTGGTACCGCGATTTCCTAAAATAAAATCAGGATTTTCATCTCCATTTATATCTGAAACCGACAAACTTGTCCAGGCTCCGGAAAATTCGTTCAGATTATTATCTGCCAGGTTAAAAGAATTTCCGTTGTTTTGAAGAATTTTAGGCGCCATCCAGTCGCCGGTTAAAATTAGGTCTTTTTTCCCATCAGCATTTGTATCTTCCCAGGTGGCATCGGTAATCATTCCCAGGTCGTTAAGTATATAAGCTTTAGCATCGGTTACATCTTTAAAACTGCCTTTTCCGTCATTTTCTAATAGCTGATGTTTGGGGTTAATTCCAAAAATTCCCGGAACGCTTCTCTTTCCTATAAACAAATCTATGTCACCATCATTATCAAAATCATATGGCGCGATCACTGAAGTATTTTGTGCAGAATTAGGTAGTTCATATTCTGAAGCGCTAAAACTCCCATTTCCCTGATTTATATAAATTCTATCGCGAAATACTTCTTTATCTACATTTGCTTCATTCCCGCCTGAACCTACTATCAGGTCTGGTTTATTATCGCCATTTACATCAGCAAAAACTGCATAGGTATCTTCAAAACTTGAATTTGAGGTAAAAATTTCAAGATTTCTTTCGCTAAAGCTTCCAGAATTATTCTGTAGATAAAGAACTCCGGCCTGGCCTTTTGCGCCTCCTAAATAAAATTCATCATTTCCATCACCATTTATGTCGCTTACAGCTAATGCCGGGCCTTCACGCGATAACATTTTTGGTATTAGACCTTCGTAATCGTAATCTATATAATTATTCTCTTTGTGGTTTTGAAGTTTTGTATTTATTTCAGTAAAAATTGGTTGCGTTTGTTTTTTTTGTGAATCAAAAGTTGAATTCGCCTCTGTTTGACTCAGTTCCAAAGTGGTATTGATCGTGGGTTTTTTAATAACTTGTGTAGCTTTGTTGGGCCAGATAATTTGGAGAGAATCGATTTTTTTAGTTTTTCCCAGGCCAAATGTTAGACTGTAATCTATTGAAGATTGAAAACCTCGCGTAGGAATTAATTCTTGAGAAAGCACCTGGTTATCAAGATAGAGTAGGGCTTTGCTACCAATTGCAAAAGTGTTTTTTCCCTCCCCTTTTAGATTCAATTTCAGGTAATTATTTTCTAATTGTTCTGAAGTTTTGTTTTTATAAATAAATACCTCCTGATTTACGTTATTGACAACAAGGTCTAGATCACCATCATTATCCAGATCGGCGTAAGCGGAACCGTTAGAGAAGCTGGGTTCATTTAGGCCCCAATCTTTAGTTTTATTATCAAATGTTAGGTCTTGATTATTCTGAAATGCATAATTAGGAATAGGATTGCTAGGCATTTCACTAAGAATGGAGTCAAATTCTTTTTTCTTACCGGTAAGAACCATTTCCTGAAGAATATCGTTGGCAAAGAAATCCATAAAATCCTGGTTAGTGAGATCGTGGTAGATGCCGTTACTCACATAAATATCTTTGAAACCGTCATTATCCATATCAAAAATTAGGGCGCCCCAACTCCAGTCTGTTTGTGCAACACCACTTTGAAATGCGATTTCAGAGAAGGAATTTTCACCCGTATTGAGCTGTAGAGTATTTTGCATAAATTGGTGATAGAAATCCCTACTTTCTTTGAGTTTATAGATATCATATCGTTCAAAATCTGAAGTCTCTTTAAGGCGTTTATCGCTTTCCGGAAGCATATCGGTAACAAAGATCTCAGGACGCGCATCGTTGTTTATGTCGGCCATATCTGCGCCCATCGAAGAAAGACTTAAATGGGAAACACGGTTTTTAATATCTTCAGTAAAAGTACCATCACCATTATTGATATAAAGATAATCGCGTTCATAAAAGTCGTTAGAAATATAAAGATCCGGGAGTTGATCGTTGTTTACATCACCTACCGTAACTCCAAGTCCAAAACCTATTAAGCTTCCGTAAATTCCTGCTTCTTCGCTAACATCGGTGAATTTCCCATCATCGTTGCGTAGTAACTTATCACCCCCGCCCTTAAAAATTTCTGGTAAATCCCAATCTTCACTTCTTAGATCACGTTTGTTATTAAAACTTAGGCTGGAAACCGGGATAAAGCTGTTATTAAGAATATATACGTCAAGATCACCGTCCCCGTCATAATCAAAGAAAGCGGCGTGAGTGGTAAATCCATTTTCATCTAAATTATAGGAAGCGGCGTCTTCAGTAAAAGTAAGATCCCCATTATTGAGAAAAAGTTCATTTTTACGATCTGCACCTTCAATATTTCCGGCATTGCTCACATAGATATCTAGGAGTCCGTCGTAATTAATATCTACCATACTTACACCGGTACTCCAGTTTTTTGTTCCTACCGTTCCTGAGCTTTTTGTAATATCTTCAAATTTAAAATCGCCTTTATTTAAATAGAGTTTATTTTTACCAAGATTTGAGGTTAAATAAATATCAGGTAGACCGTCGTTATTGATGTCGCCCATACCTACACCCGCACCATTATAGAAATTTCTATATCGAAAAATGTTGAAATCTTTAGTATTGGTTATTTTGTTTTCAAAATTGATTCCCGTTTCAGCAGATGACATTTTGGAGAATAATGCATCCTTATTTTCTTTTTCCGCAAGCATTTCATTTTCTGTTTTATCATTAGCACAAGCCATAAAAAACAGCATAATAAAGATTGAACCAAAAATTGAAGATGATAAATGAGAAGTGATTTTCATTGAGAAAAACAGGTTAGAAGGGAGGCTATTTTAATTGGCAATTTAAACAAAATTTAAGAAGAATTTAGGAGTCTAAAAGAAAAGAGACTAAAAATGCAAATGCATTGATAGTCTCTTTAAATAAAAACTATTTCAAGAATTAGTAACCTTCGTTTTGTTCTAAATTAGGATTAGATGTTAAGGCTGTGGTAGGAATAGGGAACAAGACTCTATATTCTTCGGAAGCCGGTTTGAATCCCCACTCTTGGGTAAATTGACCAAAACGGATAAGATCTTGTCTTCTCCACATCTCATTATATAACTCTCTTCCTCTTTCGTCAAGTATTTCCTGATCGGTTACTGCTGATATTGGGGTGGCATCTCTCAACACGCGTAACTCGTTAATCAACTCTAAAGCTGATTCTTCAGAGGTTCCACCTCTATGAATAGCTTCTGCTTTCATAAGATGAGCATCAGCAAATCGGAATAAAATCATATGTTCTGCATAAGATCCATTGGAGGGATGGTACTTAAGTACCCTAACTCCAGTATTATCGGGATTACCTACTAAAGCGGGAAGTTCAGCGGTGTAAAAGAGAGGGTTACCGCCGCGGTCTACAGTTTCACTTCCATCCAGCTCATGCTGCTGACCATATAAAAATCCTATTCCAATATCTGAACCATCGATAAAACCATCATCATCTACATCGTTATTTCCTTCAAAAAAACCTTCAGCTGCAGCAACCGTCGTTCCTTCAAGAGGTACAAAGCCCCGTCTTTCTTCCTGACCTACATCAGGGTGATTGGTATCCGCTGGACCTTCAAATAGATCATAAAATTCTGCAAGTGTTGAAAATCCATTCCAACCTCCGGCATCCTGTCCTGGTGCACCCTGGTTGTAATGTAATCCATTCCAGATTCTAGAACCTACTCCTGTAGTTGTAAACCAGATAGTTTCTGTATCTACTGAAGGTTCAAAAATTTCAAAAAAACCACTCTGTAATCCAAAACCTAATTCTTCAATAGCTTCTACGTGGGTAATAACCTGATTCATATCTTCAACTGCAGGTTCGCCACCTACATAGATATGCTTATTGAGATATAACTTAGCCATAAGATAATGTGCTGCTGCCTTATTGGCAAAATTAGCTTCGGCACCAGGACCAACTTCTCGTAGATCTGATAAAGCATCGGTAATATCTGTCATTACAAAATCGAATGCTTCATCCCGTGTCATAACTCTAGGGTTTTCATCAGCTCCCTGATCAACTTCTCTAAAAGGAACCTGTCCGAAAAGATCCATCACCCAATACATACTAAAGGCTCTAAGGAATTTTGCCTCTGCTATTTGCTCTGGGTTAGCATTACTTTCTGGAGCAATAATTTCAGATAAATTAAAAACATTTCTGTTATTATTGTTCCACGTGTTCAAAAGAAATTGATGGTTGGGATCCCATGTATGTTGGTGAAGTGTTCGCCAAAGGCCATTATCACCCCAGTCCGTACCTCTTGTCGGTACTACCATTTCATCTGACGTAACCTCTTGTAGTGCATAAAGATTTTCCTGAGTATTCATCTGATCTCTTAAAGCATTATAATTGTTTGCAAGAGCAGAAGGTACATCGCTTACCCCGGAAAAGCCATCATCTGAACCTTCACGAAAAACCGAATCGGTTTCCTCTAGTTCCAGGTCGGTACATGCCGTAATACTAAAGATTGCTCCAAGTATTAAAACTGATTTTATAAATTTATTTTTCATTTTTCTTTTTTTTAAAATGATAAGTTCACTCCTAAAGTTACCGTTCTCGCACGAGGGTATGAAGTGTATTCAATTCCCGCGGTAGGAATCCCATTTAAGGATTTATCGGTATTTACTTCAGGGTCTAAACCGGAATAATTTGTAATAAGGAAAAGATTTTGACCGGTTAGGCTTACCCTTAAAGCATTTAAGAAACTATTTTCACCTACTTCAAAGTTATACCCTAGAGTAGCGTTTTGTAACCTTAAGAAATCTCCTTTTTCTAAGAAACGGGTGGATACATCAGGAGCGTTGCCCACTGATTCTCCATTTCCGATGACATTCCTAGTAACATTCGCCCCCGAGCCCAGAGAACCTGCAGTAAAGAAGGCATTTTCTGTATTATTATAAACCCAGAAGTCGAATTGACCGGTAAGGAAGGCTGATAGGTCCCAGTTTTTATATTCTACTCTAGTCGATATGCCTAAATTAGTTGTAGGTAAAGCACTTTTACCTACAAATTCTTGGACGTCTCCATTAGGATAGATGGTTTGCCCACTCTCATCAAAGCCGCCAAATTCTCTAAGATAATAGGAGAAGAGGGGTTGGCCTTCTGCTAGAAGTTGAGCATAGGCATTGGTTAGTCCCTGACCATTAATTCCACCGGTTTGAATGGCTCCATCAAAATCTTCAACCATGTTTTCATTATAGGAAATATTAAAACCCAGATTCCAATAAAAATCCTCCTCTTGAAATAAATCATAATCGATACTAAATTCAACCCCCTCATTTATCACATTTGCATCAAGATTTTCCCATACGAAATCTTGAGCCGCAGGTTGAGCAGAGAAAGTTTGGAATAAGAGATCGGTTGTGTTTTTACGGTAGAAATCTAATGAACCGCTCAAACGATCTTGCAGAAACCCGAAATCTAGACCAATATTGGTCTGGCTTGTTTCTTCCCATTTAAGATCTGCGTTTCGGAAGGTTACCTGTCCTGTTCCAGGAACATTTACAGTGCCCCCATCGCTTATGCCTATTCCGCCAAACCTATCACGTGGAGTATATAGGTTGTAAGGTATTTCTTGATTACCAGTTACGCCATAGCCTAATCTAAGTTTTAAGGTGGAAAAGGTCTCAGGCACGAAATCTTCATCTCCTAATTGCCAGGCAAATGCTCCAGAGGGAAAGTATCCATATTGATTATTTCCTCCAAACCTGGTAGAACCATCCGCTCTAAGGGTGGCAGTGAATAAATATTTTTCTGCTATCGTATAATTCAGCCTTCCAAAAAAAGATTGCAATTCATCAATGGTGTGAAAAGTATCTCCTGCCACCGCTCCAACATTGATTCCGGATGGTGTATTAGGACGATCTGTTGCAATTTCAGGAAATAACCTGTTTACGAAGAAGCCATTTGAATCAAATCCGTATTGTTGGTAGGATCCATTAATACTACCTTCCAAAATATCTCTTGAACGCTGAAGATCAGCAACCATTGCTCCCATGTTGGTGCTCTCAAATCCCCAACCCTGTGCATTAATTCCCTGACGGTCAAATTCTTGATAGGAATAGCCCGCTAGTACGTCAAGTTTTGAATTTTCAAATTCCAATTCATAATTAAGAGTAAATTCCAATAGAGTATTTGTACTTTCAATTTCGTTGATTTGGGATCTACCATTACCCGGCACAGCACTTCCAACGCCTACAATATCTCCAGAAATTCCAAAACCTCTATAAGACTCAGCTTTGTCATATCCAAGATTCAGCTTAGCGGATAAATTTTCCAATACAGAGTACTCTGTAGAAAAATTGATCAGGAAGCGGTCTGTTTCTGTTTCGTCCGAAACATATTTTAACATAGCATTGGGATTTATCTGTCCTTCGTAAAAGGCTGGGTCAGATGGGGAAGTAGGGGTCATCATATACGTAGCTCCGATAAGATCTCCTTCGGAACCTGCGTTATTTGAAATAGGTGCTCTTTGATCATTTACTCTTGAAATGGATGTCTGTAAACCTAATTTAAGTTTATCATCAAATAGCCTATGATTTACATTCAATCTTCCCGAAAGACGCTCCATAGATGAGTTTTCTACGATACCCATAAGGTCTGAATAGCCAATAGATGCCCTATAGTTTCCCTGATTGTAGGAGTTGGAATAAGAAAGATTATGTTCCTGGGTAAATGCAGTCCTCATAATCTCATCCTGCCAGTCCGTATCACCCCCGTAATCCAACGCATCTGCATCAAGGCTGGTATCAGAGTAGGCATCTAACCATTCTTCACGATCGAGCAAATCATATTTATTTGCCGGAGTAGCAACTCCAAGATTAGCACTGTAATCAAATCTAGCTTGCATACCACGACCTGATTTGGTAGTGATGATTACAACTCCATTAGCACCTCTAGAACCGTATATAGCAGTTGCAGAAGCATCCTTTAAAACACTCATGCTTTCTATATCCTGTGGATTAAGAAAATTCAAAGGATTTTTAGGGGAACTGTCCCCAAATCCTGCATTTGTTCCACCTGCTGAAACATCGTCACCAGCCAATGGTACACCGTCTACAACGAAAAGAGGGTCGTTTCCACCTCTTACAGAAGTAGTTCCCCGAATCCGAATGTTAACTCCTCCACCGGGTTCACCACTTGTAGTAGTAACCTGTAACCCGGCCGTCCGCCCTTGAATAAGTTCTTCCGGGGAAGCTACTACACCTCGGTTGAAATCTTCAGTTGAAACTGTAGAAACGGCGCCGGTGGCATCTCTTCTTTCTACATTACCATAACCAATAACCACTACTTCGCTAAGGGCACTGGCATCTTCTGCCATTGTCGCATTAATAGAAGTTCTTCCGTTTACCGAAATCTCTTGTTGGGCATAGCCTACAAAGCTAAATACCAGAACACCATCACCTGGAACATCGTTTAACGAATAATTTCCGTCAAAGTCGGTTACCGTACCATTAGAGGTACCTTTAACCACAACGTTCACTCCCGGTAAGGGCATTTCCCCATCGGTTACCGTTCCTGTTATTGTTTCCTGCGCCTGGACAAATCCGAAGCTGCAGATAGCAAACAGAAACAAACCGATTTTGAGTAATCCTTGTTTCATAAATTTAATTTTACAGTTGATTAATTAAACCATTAAGTTGATGACCTAAATTAGTAAAAAATTATGCTAAATATTAAGTAGTCTATACACGCAAACGTTTTCGTGTTTTCAAAGATGTGAATATTGAAGGGGTTTTTTAGACTAAAATTGAAGCTAAAATTTTATTAAAAATATCGTAATACGAGGTAAACAGCTGTCTTACAGAATTGTAAAAATTAAATGTAATAATTACACGTGATGAAATTGTAATTTTATAATTTTTGTTGATAAAATTTCATTTTATTCCCTTTAATAGGTCATTATTGATAGTTTTTTGGCCGAAATTTTGACAGAAATTTCTTCCTTTTCTCCAATATATTCACCATCAACCTGAAAAGCGACCGGTTTTCTACAAAAAACTCTAGCACTTTTAACCGGTATTATCTCCACAAATTCAGAGTTTACATCAGTTTCATTACGCAAAGTTTTTAGAATCTCCAGGATGTCGAAATTTTTGAATAAAAGGATTTCAAAAACACCATCATCTATTTTTCCTTTGGGATTTACATTAGCACCGGTGCCGTATTTTTTTGCATTGGCAAATGCCAAGAGAATTCCTTTTTTGGTAATAGTCTTATTTTCTAATTCTATTTCAAATTCAAAAGGATATTTACTTTCCCAAAGAGTAGGTATAGATTGTAGCAAATAGCCCATTTTTCCTCGTATTCTGGAATGTTCGTAATTTTTAATTAATTCAGCATTTAATCCCAAATCACTTATGTGCAGGCAGAGTTCTCCATTAATTTCAAGCATATCCATTTCTTTATGTTCATTACCCAGCGCTATTTTCAATTGTTCTTCCAGGATGTTGGGAATGCCCAGGTTAACAGCAAGCCCGTTGGCTGAACCTGCAGGAAAGATTGCTATAGGAATTAGAAAATTAATTAAAGCCTCTGCTACTTGTTTTATAGTCCCGTCGCCACCCGCTACAAAAACCCGATCAAAATTATTTTCGGTAACCAATTTCTGAATTTTCTCACGATCATTTTTACCGGTTGTTTTATAGGTTACGAGTCCAGCATTAATTTTTAAAAGCTCATATTCAAGAGTTTGTATTATATGCTCCTTACTAAGACCTCCTGAAATTGGGTTTACAACAAGTAGTACTTTTTGTATTTCTTTCATATAGCTTCTAAAATATGCTTAAATTTAATTATTTTGGAGTAAGAAAAATTCAATAAAAATCTAAAATTTTGAAGTTAGATCTAAAACTTTATCGTGGTTATGTTAATAATCAGGAGCTGGTTGTATCTGGCCATTTATTTAAATCCTGGGCGCCAGATAAGTACAGGCTGGATAGAAAAGGAATAAAACATGCGGTAGCTATTATTCATATGTTTCGCATTAGTCCTTTAAAAAACAAGGAAATCACCTTGAAATTTCGCAATACTACAGTAACCACTAAAACCCTGGACGATGGCTATTTTAGATTTACAATTCCTTTTTCAGAAGAATTAAAAAGCGGCTGGCATGAATACGAGGTGAGTTGTAATATCAAGGATTTTGGAATGATAGAGAAGGGGGAATTATTAAAACCGCACCCATCTAAATACGGTATAATTTCAGATATAGATGATACTTTTCTTATTTCACATAGCAATAGCTTTTTTAAAAAGTTATATGTGATGCTTTCCAAAAACATCAATAAGCGCAAGATTTTTGATGACGTTGTAGATCATTATAAAGAATTGAGCCGTGCGGGGCAGGACTCTGAGCATGCTTCCAATTCCTTCTTTTATGTTTCCAGCAGTGAGTGGAATTTATATGAGTTTATCAATGAATTTGCCAAGATGCACCAGTTGCCTAAAGCGGTAATTAAACTAAAGAAAATTAAAACTGGGATTTCAGATTTTCTCTCTACCGGCCGCGGAAGCCACGATCATAAATTTGAAAAGATAAAAGATATTATTTCTTTTTATCCCCACATTCCTTATGTACTATTAGGAGACGATTCCCAGAAAGATGCCCATATTTACGAGCGTATATGTAAAATTTTTCCAAAGAGGTTAAAAGCAGTTTATATACGACAAACCGGAAGAAAAAAGAAGCCGGAAATCAATACAATTCTCAAGAATATAGAAAGCCTTGGCGTAAGTATTTGTTACTTTAAACATAGCAATAAGGCCATTAAACATTCCCGCGCAGAAGGGATTATTTAAAGTTTTTGAATCCTATATTTGCTGCAATTAACTCGCTGTTTAAATATAAAAAACCAAAGTTTAAGTCGATATTTTAATTACTCTGAAATTTCATTTTTTGAACGTACAAGACTATATAAAATCCAGGGCCCAATTGCCCGCAAAAAGTATTCAGCATACTATTGCACTTTTAGAAGCCGATGCTACAATTCCGTTTATTTCCCGCTACCGTAAGGAAGCCACCGGCAATTTAGATGAGGTTGCTGTTGAAAAAATTGCGCTGTTACTCAATTCTTTTAACGAACTCGAAAAGCGAAAAGCAGCGGTACTTAAAGCCATAAAGACTCAAAATGAGTTAACTGAAGCTTTAGCGGAAAAAATTGATAAAGCCAACACTTTAACCGAAGTTGAAGACCTTTATTTGCCTTTTAAAAAGAAAAGAAAAACAAAGGCTGATGCAGCCAGGGAAGCCGGTTTAGAACCACTTGCCAAAATCTTAATGGCCCAGAATACAGCCAATATTGACCTCTCGGTAAAACAATTTCTTTCTGAAAATATAAAAACTAAAGAAGAAGCTTTTAACGGGGCCGGGCATATTATTGCAGAATGGATTAATGAAAATACTTATGTTAGAAATTCCCTTAGAAGATTATATGCCCGAAAAGCGCAACTAAGTACCAAATGGGTGAAAACAGAAGAAGAACATCCCGAAGCTTCCAAATTCTCACAGTTTGAAAAGTGGGAAGAACCGCTTAAAAGAATTCCTTCACACAGATTTTTAGCAATTCACCGTGCTGAAAAATTGGGGATAATTAAACTAAAAATTGAAGTGGATAAAGCGGAAGCTTTAAACTTAATTGAAAAAGCAATAATTAAAAATCCCGGTTTTTCTGGAGTAAAATATTTAAAAGAAGCGTTTGAAGATGCTTTTACACGATTGCTGAAAAAATCTTTTGCAACAGAATTTCTAAATGAAGCCAAGGAAAAAGCAGATGAAGATGCCATCGCCGTATTTGCTTCAAATCTTGAGCAACTTTTAATGGAAGCTCCTTTGGGGAGTAAACGAATTCTCGCATTGGACCCGGGTTTTAAATCAGGTTGCAAATTGGTATGTTTGGATGAACAGGGGAATTTATTACATAATGAAACAATATTTCCTCATCCCCCACAAAAGAAAATTGATGCGGCATCAGCAAAGATTAAAAGTTTAGTGAATGCTTACAAAATTGAAGCTATAGCTATAGGTAATGGCACCGCAGCCAGGGAAACCGAGCAATTTATTAAAAACATTTATTTACCAAAAGAAGTTTCGGTTTTTACGGTTAATGAAGCAGGAGCTTCGGTTTATTCTGCTTCAAAAATTGCCAGGGAAGAATTTCCTAATTATGATGTCACGGTGCGTGGAGCAGTTTCTATAGGCAGAAGATTGGGTGATCCGTTGGCCGAACTGGTGAAAATAGATCCAAAATCAATAGGAGTAGGGCAGTACCAGCACGAAGTAGATCAAACTAAGTTAAAGGAGAAACTTGATGTAGTAGTGATGCGTTGTGTAAATAAAATAGGCGTAAACTTAAATACTGCAAGTAAGGAACTACTTTCCTATGTTTCTGGAATTGGCCCGGGATTGGCACAAAATATTCTGGATTACAGAAAAGAAAATAAACGTTTTACAAGCAGAAAAGAATTGCTAAAAGTATCTCGCCTGGGAGAAAAAGCTTTTGAACAATCTGCCGGATTTTTAAGAATTAAAAATGCTAAGAATCCATTAGATAATTCGGCTGTGCATCCAGAAAGTTACTTTGTGGTAGAAAAAATGGCGAAAAATAATGCCTTGAAGCCGGAAGAACTAATAGGAAATACTGAAGTTCTTGAAAAAATAAAACCGGAAGATTATATTTCTGATAATATTGGATTACTGAGTTTAAAAGATATACTAGGAGAATTAAAAAAACCTGGAGCCGATCCCAGGGCAAAGAAAAAAGCCTTTAGTTTTGATCCTTCAGTAAAAAGTATTAACGATTTAAAGCCGGGTATGAAACTGCCGGGAATAGTAAATAATATAACCAATTTTGGCTGCTTTGTAGATATTGGAATCAAAGAAAGCGGGCTCATCCATATTTCAAAACTTGCCAATGAATTTATAAGTGATGTAAATTCGGTGGTTAAACTCAACCAGGAACTGGAAGTGACTGTACTTTCTGTAGATGAAGAAAAAAAGAGGGTTCAACTTTCTTTAATAGATTAATACAACGAGGCTGTTGAAAACTGGTAACAGCCTCGTTTGTTTTAAACTTTCTAATTTCTTTTTCTAAAATTTGCACCGTCAAATTCTTCCCGTTCATAAAATTCATCATCAGCGTAATGAGCTTTGCTATGACGGTCTCTACGATCATTTTCATCGTCAATAATTTTCCCTTCCCTTTGTTCAGAAATTGGCTTATCGGCATATTCCTCTTCTTTTCGGCGTTGGAGGTGCTCATCTTCTCTTTCAGCAGCAGACGGACGATTATAAGAGCTTAAAACAGTTTCTTCATAATGCCTATCTGGATTAGCACCACCTTCAATGCGTTTTGTTTCAGCAAAGGTTTGGTGCGTGATTCTTGAAGTATAGATGTATTTTTCATCTTCTTCGAGTTCTACCAGGCCTATGGGTACAATTACGTGATTTTGGCCGTCTTTGTTTACAAACTCCTTGATTTCAGGATCTGCGGGTTTACCATAGGGATCGTGCCGGGAATCTATAATGGTCTGGTCTACTTCCACATCTACGTAAACTACGCGATCAAGATTTTTATTAATAAGTAAATTATCAACTTTTCCAACTACACGTTTGTCCGCATCTCTTACCACCCAGCCCCGAATATCGGGATAACCGCCTGCAATCTTATAGTCTTTTAACTCACTTAAATAATATAGATTCTTATTCTTTATATCCTTGCTCATAATTCACAATTTTTTAGTTATGCAATCAATTCTTTTGAATAAAGAAAACTGATCTTGCTATTTTCCTTAAAATAAATGCCTGAAGTATCATTCAATTCTTCAATATCATTGGCATCATCAATATTATCAACATCGTCAGTAGTGTCATCATAAGCGAAAACATAAAATAATATTCCCAGTATGATGATAGCGATTAAAAGAATCCAGGGCCAAACCGTTTTTTTCTTTTCAACTTTAATTTCTGCCATAATTTTAGTTTTTGGTTAGACTCTTAAAATTAAATAATCCTGACCTTTAACATAGCTAAGATTACCCCAAACAATTGTTAATTAGATCATAAGCAAAAAAAGTGGATCTTGTAAATATCATTTTTAGAAAAAGATTTTAAAGAATCCAAATGAAAAAAATAGAATTCTGTTAAAAGAAAAAAGGGAAACTTTTCAATT
This sequence comes from Salegentibacter sp. BDJ18, assembly GCF_017579965.1. Taxonomy (NCBI): domain Bacteria; kingdom Pseudomonadati; phylum Bacteroidota; class Flavobacteriia; order Flavobacteriales; family Flavobacteriaceae; genus Salegentibacter; species Salegentibacter sp. BDJ18. The sequence continues at coordinate 8,679 of NZ_JAFLQX010000025.1, read as the reverse complement.
TCCCTTTTGGTAATCTATTTCCTTTTCCGATAATTTTTATCATCGAATTCTTTCTTGTTATAGAAATCTTCATCATCGGTATGATCTCTTCTGCCAGAAGCAGCGTCTGTCTTTGTCTTTGTAGCCCCGGGCCTGGAGTCTTTATTTTTTTCGCTCGAGAAACTTGTTTTTTTAGAATTTGAAGGATTAAAATCATCCTTTATTTTACCACCGTCACTACCTTTTTTAGTAGTAGGCTCGTTACGAGAAACATCTGAATCTTTTGAGTGTGTTTCCCGATCACTTGTTGTAGTAGCGGTATCTTTGTCAAATTTTGCCTGTCTGCTTTCGTCTTGCTTACTACTATCAGAAGAAGTAATACCCCTGTTATAAGAAGCTAAAACAACTTCTTCATATTCCCGGTCTATATTAGCACCTTTCTTCTTTCTCTTAGTTTCGGCAAACGTTCTGTGGTTCACCTTGTCTGTATAAATAAACTTGTCATCCTCATTTAATTTTACCAGACCAATAGGAATTATAAGGTGTTCTTCGCCCTTTTTATTTACAAATTCGTGAACTCCTTCGCTTGCAGAAGACTGGTAGGGTTCGTGATTTGCTTCAAGGATACTCCTGTCTACTTCTACATCAAGGTAAACAACGCGTTCTGTATTTTTATTTACAAGAAAGTTGTCTACTTTTCCTATAACCCGGTTGTCTACATCTTTTACTTTCCAGCCGCGTACATCTGGATCATTACTTGCTACTTTATAGTCTGAAAGTTCATTTAAATAGAACAAATGTTTATCTCTATTTCTGTTGTTATTATCATTAGTTGCCATAATCTTTTTAAATTTTTAATTAGCTCATTTTCATATTCTGTACTACATCGCCAGCTTCTTTATAAAAAGAATTAACTGCATCTTTTTGATTCAGGGTAGGCGTTGAAGGATCAATATTTTGTAATGCTGTTTTTACCTCCTGAACATCCTGGGAAATGTCAGGAAATTTTTCTTCCTGCATTTTCTCCATAAGGTCTACTATTTTGGCACCCACATCGTTAATAGTATTTGCGTGGGTAAGTGCTTGCGGATCCTCTTTTATATCTCTTACATCATCTTTGAGTTCCTGAATTTCAACCTCAGTATTAATATTGGCTTCTTCTGATCTATTTTCTAGAGCATTTATGAGATATACCAGGGCCTGACTACTATATTCATGGTCTATTCCCATTTTTTCCTGGTCACTAATATGGGTGAGATATTTAGAAACACTTTCATCTCCAGAAAGGTTATCTTCTTCCCAGCTTGCGGTTTCAGTATCTTCTTCCGTCTCCATAGGTGTTGCAACCTGTTCGGTATTTTCCTCTTCATTAAAATCATCATCGTCATTGTTATCGGCGATCACAAAATATAATATTACTGCGAGTATTATTAGCCCAAGAAGAATCCATGGCCAAATAGGTTTTTTCTTTTCAATTTTAATTTCTGCCATAATCTTAGTTTTTGTTTGGTTAGACTACTAAGGTTAAAAAATATTGTTACTAACTATTATTAAGGTTAGCCCAAACTATTGTTAATTAGGTCATAAGCCAAAAAAAAGGCATCCCTACGGAATGCCTTTATAAAAATAAATATGTATAAAAGTTTATTTTAAAAGATCTTTAAGTCGCTTCCAGGCTTTATCGTGTGCTTCTTTATTTGGTTTTTTGGCATCTGGTTGGTGGCCACTGCGCATAAAGGCGTGGCCGGCGCCCTCGTAGATCTCATATTTATACGTCTTGTCGGCTTCTTTCATCATTTTTTCACTGGCCTCAATGGTAGAATTTACCCTATTATCATCACCGCCGTAATAGCCATAAACCGGTGCTGAAATATTTGCAATTACTGAAGCATCTTCAGGACCGGTTCCGTAGAAAACGTGCGCTGAAGAGATTTCCTGGTTATTTGTAGCATACTTAAAGGTTTGTGAACCACCCCAGCAAAAACCAACTACAGTAACTTCTCCGGTTGATGCCGAATCTTCTTTAATATAGTTGAAGACAGCATCAAGATCTGCAGTTACCTGTTCTGGGTCTAAAGCATAAATGGCGTCTCTTGCAGCATCAGGATTTTCAAAATCTGTGGTTCGACGTTTACCTTGAGTATTTGAAATTAAATCTGGAGCGATTACCAGGTAACCGGCTTCAGCAAGTTTATCGGCAAACAACCTTGCCCAGTCATTTAAACCACGGTTTTCGTGAATTACAATTACAGATTTTGTAGCTCCATTTGTTTCGGGATAGGCTACAAAAGCCTGAAACTCCCTATCACCGTGAGATAAAGTAACCCATTCGTGATGTCTTGGAGAATCAGAAAGTTCTTCGGCTTCAGTTTTTTGAGCCATTGTAGTATCGGCTTCAACTTGAGCTTCCTCCTTATTAGACTCTTTTTTATCATTTTTATTTCCACAGGAAAAAAGCGAAAATGCAAAGACAAACAGCAGGAAGACGTGGTTTAAATGTTTCATAACTATAAAGTTTTAATTGAATATTCTTTCAATTTCCTATCTGAAAACGCCGGAAGGAAAAACTACTACACTTTCGTGACCGTCTTTTCCAACCGCTGCTACGCCAAAGAAGAAATTATCTATAACAATTCCGTCAAGGGTGAATTCACTTACATCACCTACAAATCGGGAATATTGCCACTGCGCTTCAGTTGTTTCTCTCCAGTAAATCTTATAACCGGCAATATCGCCTTCAACCTTATCCCATCTTAATTTTGCCGAAGGTTCTACAATTCCTCCAATTTCAACGTTTTTAGGTGCCGGTGGAGCCCACGCAAGACTTGCCATATTTATCGCATTTACTGCGGTAAGTTTTTTAGCATAATTGAAATTTACCCCTTCTATAACATCGCCATATTCAATACCGTTTTCGGTTCTAATATCCTGGTGTTGGCGGTTGTAATTTTCGTGGGCTTCCATAATCCTAATTCCGGCGAAGCCAAGATCGTTGAATGGCCTGTGGTGACCACCACGACCAAAACGGTCTAAACGATAGATCATCATCGGGTTCATTTCGGGCATATAAGTTTCAGTAGTTTTATGTACATAACGAGCAAGTTGTCGTGAAATACCGTCTACCTCACCACCGTAAAACCTACGCATAGTTCTTTCTCTTTCAGATTCATTTGGAGGAACGGGTTCAGAAAATATTCTAAAAGTGCGATTATCAATTACGCCATCTACACCTTCAATATTCCCAATCATATCGTTATTTAAAACTCCAATAATTTCCCAGTCATTATCTTTAGCATACTCTGCAAGGCCTTTGCCGCCAAACAAGCCCTGTTCTTCACCAGAAAGACCAACGTAAACCACGCTGCTTTCAAACTCATATTGCGATAAAACCCTTGCGGCTTCTATGGCTCCGGCCATACCGCTGGCATTATCGTTGGCTCCGGGTGCATCGGTTTCAAAATCCATAGTATTGCTGGCGCGAGAATCTATATCACCGCTCATAATAATATAACGGTTTGGATATTTGGTTCCTTTTTGAACCGCAACCACATTTACCACCCAGGCATCGTGCGGAATGCGTTCGCCATCTTCTGTAGTAACAAAGTCTTTTTGGTAAAAAACATCAAGACAATTATCGCAATTATTAGATATATTATCGAATTCAGATTTTATCCATCTACGTGCGGCACCTATTCCACGGGTGTCAGAAATTGTATCACTAAATGTATTTCTTGTTCCAAAACCGGCAAGTTTCCTAATATCGGCTTCAATCCTATCTGCAGAAACGCTATCTATTATTTCGTAAATACGCTCATCGGTTTGCGCATTTGTTTGTTGAAAAATGAGTCCTGAAAATAAGAGTAGGGCAAGACTGGGTATATTTCTAATCATAAAATTATTTTTTTAAGCTTCTAAAATACCTAATGTTTAGGTGATTTCACAATTAAATACGCTTTAGAAGTTTTATGAAACAAAAAAATCCCGACAAATAATGCCGGGATTTTAAATCACATTCTAATTAACTACAATTTAGCTTGCTTTCATATTATGAATTTCAGCTTTTGCTTCGTGTGCTTTTTGATCAGCTTTCGAGTTAGAAAGGCTGGCTTTAGTTTTGTTCTTTAAAGCATCAACTTTGTGGCTTAAAGAGTCAGAAAATTCATTGAATTTTCCTTTAGTTCCTTGTATAGCTTCGTTGCTTGAATCTGAAATCGCCTTTCTGGTATCTGCACCTTTTTTAGGGGCAAATAATAGTCCTAAGGCCGCTCCTGCAGCTGCTCCTGATATTAATCCTAATAACATTTTTCCTGATTTCATCGATCTAAGTTTTTAAGTTTTGGTTCGTATTTTTGTTTAATGTAAAATTAGATCATAATCACGCCGTTACCATATTTTTGAAGTTAAGTTATGCATAAACTTTCTTAGAAAATGTCAAGGAATTTAACAGTTTAAAGGCTTATGAATTTTCAGCAAACTTTTTAAGTATATCTCTTACCTTTAAAGTGTCTTCAACATAATAACGTGCACTGGTTTTTTTCATTCCAACTTTAACCGTAAAAGAATTTTCTGGAAGTTCCTCAAACATATATTCATCTGTCCAGTCGTCTCCAATGGCAAAGATGAAATCGTAATCTTTGCCGACCAGTTTTTTATTAGAAGCTTTTCCCTTATTTACTCCGCTACTTTTTATTTCCAGTACTTTATTTCCTTCAAGAACGCTAAGCCCGCGATTTGAGATTAATTCTTTTAAAACATTAGAAAGCTCATTGGCCCTTATTTCACCAAGTTCGGGATCGGCTTTTCTGTAATGCCAGGCCAGCGAATAGTTTTTATCTTCTATAAATGTACCGGGAGTTCTATCTACAAAAGTTTCAATTACCGGGCGCACCGCACTCATCCAATCATTATTCACATTTTCTGAAAGTTCCCATTCGCTGTCTTTTTGGCGCATCCAAACCCCGTGTTCTGAAATAAGTTCTACAGGAATTTCCTTCCACCACGAACCAAGGGTGTCTTTATCTCTACCGCTAATAAGAACTACATCTGTATTTGCTGATTGATTTAATTTGTGAACTAAATCTATTAATTCCTGGTCTGGTTTTGCTTTTTCGGGCTTATCGGTAAAGTTTACTAATGTTCCATCGTAGTCGAGAAATAGGATTCGGTTCTTCGCATTTTTAAATTTCTCCAGAATTTCATCTGAAACTTTAGAGGAAATTCTTCTCGCTTTAAACGCATCTCTATCCTGACTCGTTTCATGTAGGGCTTTCATAAAATCGTTTGCCCATTTTTCTACACTATAGCGTTTTAATCGCTTTTGAAGTATTTTATTACGTTGTTTTTGTTCTTCTTCAGGCATTTCTATGGCCTGAATTAGAGTTTCTGAAATTTGCTCAAAATTATTTGGGTTTATAATTAAAGCTTCATTCATTTCGTGAGCGGCACCAGCCATTTCACTTAAAATAAGTACTCCGGTTTGATTTATTCTCGTAGCCACAAATTCTTTGGCAACCAGGTTCATCCCGTCCCTTATAGGAGTTAATAATGCAATATCACAACTCGTGTAAAGGTCAATTAAATTTTCAAAAGGCATAGAGCGGTAAAAATACCAGATAGGCGTCCAGCTCACGGTAGAGAATTTACCGTTTATTCTTCCAACCAATTCATCTATTTCCCTTTTTAAGCGTTGATATTGCGGAACGTTAGATCTTGAAGGTACTGCAAGCATCACCAATCTTACTTTTTCAATGAATTCTGGATGGTTATCAAGAAAATATTCAAAAGCCCTAATTCTATTGGCGATACCTTTTGTATAATCCAGGCGGTCTATACTTAGAATAAGTTTAGCTTCAGGGGTTTCATTGGTATGATGGTCTAACCTGCGTTGTAACTCGGTGCGTTGCTCTTCGGTATTTTTAAAATGATTTAAAGCGGCGTCTTCAAATTTGTTATAATCTATCCCCATTGGGAAAGAATCTACTTTTACAATTCTCTCTGGCAGGGTAATTTCATTAAAACTTACCTGGTGACGTAAAATTCGACTTACAGAACTTAAAAAATGCCTTTCATAATCGTACGTATGAAAACCAATTAGATCTGCACCCAGTACTCCTTTTAAAACTTCATCACGCCAGGGCAGGGTTCTAAAAACCTCATAAGAAGGAAATGGGATATGATTAAAGAAACCAATAATGGCTTCAGGCTGTTGTTTCCTAATCATATTTGGCACTAAAAGTAATTGATAATCGTGTACCCAAATGTGGTCCCCATCTTCATAATGTTTCAGAACTTCTTCGGCATATTTTTTATTTACGCTTTTATAAATTTCCCAGTGATCTTTATCGGCTTCGGTATATTCCATAAAATAATGAAAAAGCGGCCAAATGGTACGATTACTAAACCCATAATAAAATCCTTCAATTTCTTCTTCACTAAGATTTACAGCAACACAATCTTCTTTTCTGGCTTTTTCCTTAACATCTTCTAAAAGATTTTCCGGAATTTCCTCTTCGGTAAGTCCGCTCCAACCAATCCAAATACTATCACCATCCTTATGGAATGATTTTAAGCCTGTTGCGAGGCCCCCTACACTTGGCGTGACCTCCAGGTTATTCTCTTCAAGGTTAATTTGTAATGGTAATCGGTTGGAAATTATTATTGTCTTACTCATAATTATATGTGAATGCTGTTGTTGCGAAATTGATTTTTATTAAATTTCCGAAAATCATTTTACACGACAAGTCTTTTTAAAGAATTTTAAGAGTATATGGAGAATTTAGATTACGGAATTATAGGGAATTGCAAGAGTGCTGCGCTAATATCAAAAACAGGTTCGTTAGAATGGTGTTGTTTGCCAAATTTTGCTTCGTCTGCAGTTTTTGCAAAACTACTGGACGAGAAAAAAGGAGGAAGTTTTGAAATTATAGTAGACGATTCTTATAACATTACCCAGGAATATCTTTGGGAAACCAATATTCTAAATACTGAATTTAGTGATGGTGAAAATTCTTTTCAGGTTATAGATTTTATGCCGCGTTATCCCCGGGAAGACGGTTCTTTTTACGCCCCGCCAGATATAATAAGGTTTATTAGATTAATTAGCGGAAAGCCTAAGTTTAAAGTAAAATATGATCCTCGTTTAGATTTTGCCCGTGAAAAAACCTACAATGAATTTAAAGGAAATTATATTAAAAGTTTTACCAAAGAAGGTAAATACGATTCTCTTTTTCTCTATTCGAGTTTTGATTTGAATGATGTTCTGGAAGGTAAAGAACTTGAATTAACCGGAAACGCATATTTTTTGCTCGGTTATCACGAAAAGCTTATTACCCAATCTTTAGATCGCTCTTATTTAAAATTTCAGCGCACCAAAACCTATTGGATGAATTGGAGCGCCAAGACTACCCGCTATACGCATTACGAAAATGAAATAATGCGCAGCGCTTTGGTTTTAAAGTGCCTTAGTTACAAAAAATCTGGTGCAGTTTTAGCCGCAGCCACCACTTCTTTGCCCGAAACCATTGGCGAAGAACGCAACTGGGATTATCGTTTCTGCTGGATTCGTGATGCTTCTATGGTAATTAAAGTAATGGCAGGCCTTGGCCATATAAAATCGGCTAAAGATTTTCTTCAATTTATCATAGATATTATCCCAGATAAAGATGAGAAAATCCAGATTATGTATGGAATTAACGGGGAGAAGGAGCTTACCGAACATATTTTAGATCACTTATCAGGTTATAAAGATTCTCATCCCGTAAGGACCGGAAATGCTGCTTATATTCAGAAGCAAAATGATATCTACGGAATTTTGATGGAGGTAATCTATCAGCAGTTCAATCAATTTGAAACATCTTTAGAGAATTCTGAAGAACTGTGGACCGTGGTACGCGGAATAGTAAGTATTGTTGAAGAAAACTGGCAAAAGCCTGATAAAGGAATTTGGGAATTACGTACCGAAGACCGACACTTCGTATTTTCAAAACTACTATGTTGGGTGGCGATAGACCGGGCAATAAAGATTGGAGAAGTTTTAAGAATGGGTATTAACGATACACATTGGAAGTCTTTACGTGCCGAAATTTATAATGATATTTATAATAACGGCTGGAATGAAGAAGTACAGGCATATACCCAATATTATGGGTCTAAAGATTTAGATGCTTCAACTTTATTAATGGAGCAATATGGGTTTATTGAAGCGAAAGATCCTCGTTTTGTGAGTACGGTACACGCCACAGAAAGGGAATTGTGTAAAGATGGGTTAATGTACAGGTATAAGAATAAAGACGATTTTGGGGAACCAACTTCATCATTTACCATTTGTACCTTCTGGTTAATTGATAGTCTTTTCAAGATAGGAGAGAGGAAAAAAGCAAAACAAATGTTTGACCAGTTATTATCTTACAGTAATCACCTGGGATTGTTTAGTGAAGATATAGATTTTGAAACCAAAAGGTTGCTGGGTAATTTCCCTCAAGCCTATTCGCATTTAGCGTTAATAGAAACCGCTGCCAATTTTAGTTTAGGAACAACCTCTGAAGAAACCTGGCTTAGCGAGTTTTAGGATTTTGAAAGGACTATCTCATAAACTGTGTAAATAGAAAAATAACAGGGGTCGCGACCCCTGTTATTTTTTTGTCTAATTTTAAATTTTACACAGTATGAAAAAAGAGGATTTATTTAACGATGAATTTTTGA